>JBDTPW010000025.1:0-9606 GCA_039932495.1 Ilumatobacteraceae bacterium | reverse complement strand
CCCCTGCACTCAAATCCGTGACTTCAAGAAAGTTCCTCATTGCAAAACCTCGGCAATAATGGCTACGGCCTCGTCTATTTCTGCAATGCTCACCGTGATTGGCGGGGCAAACCGAAGTGCCGTTGCGGTAACGCCATTGGCGACTAACCCCCGCTCGAGCAATGCTGAGTTGACAACTTTGGCATCGAGACCCGGAAACAGTTCGGCGCCAAGTAGAAGACCGCGACCGCGAACGTCGACTATGGCTGGAATCTTGCGTAACGCATCGGCAAGGTATTCGCCTCGATCGCGTGCAAGACGTGGCGCGTCGATTTTTTTCATCACTTGAATCGTTGCCCTGGCTGCGGCCGTGGCAATTGCAGTTCCGCTGAAGGTGCTTCCGTGATCACCTGGTTGAAATACACCCGCGACTGGTCTCGTCGCCCACAGGGCTCCGATGGGCATTCCGTTGCCCATCGCCTTGGCCAGGGTGACTACATCTGGTTTGATTCCGGCGTGTTCGAAACCGAACCACCGACCGGTGCGTGCAAAGCCCGTTTGAACCTCGTCGACCATCATCAGTGCGCCGCGCTCGGTGCACAGCGAACGCACCGCTTGCAGGTATTCGTCTGTTGCCGGAATAACGCCGCCTTCGCCTTGAATCGGCTCAAGCAACACTGCAGCGACTTCGCCGTCGACGGATTGTTCGAGCGCGGCAATATCGCCGAACGGAACGTGGCGGAAACCTTTCGGCATCGGTTGAAACGGTTCGTGCTTGGCCGGTTGACCCGTTGCGGCCAATGCCGCCAGCGTCCGTCCATGAAAGCTTCCGAACGCGCTTACAACGCTGTGCCGACCTCGACCGCCAAATTTGCGAGCCAACTTGATCGCCGCCTCGACGGCTTCTGCCCCGCTGTTGCAAAAGAACACCTGCCCACCGCCGCCAAGTAGTTCGTCGACCAAGATCGCAGTTTCCGTAGCAACGGGATTGGTAAAGAAATTGCTCACGTGCATCAATGTCTTGGCTTGTTCGGCGATCGCCTTCGACACTTCGGGATGGCTATGACCAAGCGATGTGACGGCGATGCCACAGAGGAAATCCAAATATCTTTTGCCGTTGATGTCCCACAGTTCGGTTCCGTTGCCCCGCTCGAACATCACCTGTGGGGCGCCAAATACGGGCATGAACGGACATGTGTCGCGACCTGAAAGCAATTCTGTGGCGACACTCGAAGAGGCGAATGCGTGCGTAGACATCAGTGCGTTCCACCTTTCTTTGAATTTTCGATCATCGTCCCGACTCCGGCATCGGTGAACAACTCAACAAGTAGAACATGGGCAATTCGTCCATCCAAAATGTGAACGCGTTTTACGCCGTGTTCGAGTGCGTGAATGCAACTCTCAATCTTGGGAATCATTCCGCCCTCGACGTTGCCATTCTTCATCATCTCCCTCAAATTTGTTGGCGACGACTGACGGACAAGGGAATTGGGATCGTTTGCGTCGAGCCGCAGACCCTCGATGTCGGTGAGATAAATAAGTTTCTCCGCCTCCAGCGATTCTGCAATTGCACCGGCGGCAGTGTCAGCATTGACATTGAACGCCTGACCTGTTGCATCCGATCCGATCGTGGCAATAACCGGTATCGCCCCGTCAAGAAGCATCGACTTCAAAATCGTGGAATCCACGCTGGCAATGTCGCCGACAAAACCAAGCGAAGGGTCTCGCTGGCTAACCCGCAATAGCCCAGCATCCTGGCCAGAAACCCCAACAGCTCTGGCGCCGTGAAGATTAATCGCGGAGACTATTTGTGGGTTCACGTTGCCAAGCAACACCATGCTCGCAATTTCGACAGTCTCCGCATCGGTAACCCGAAGACCATCGCGAAACTCTGGCTTCTTGCCCAGTCGCTCCATCATCGCGCTGATCTGGGGTCCCCCACCATGTACGACAACAGGTTTGATTCCTACGGCGTGCATCAGCGCGATGTCTTGGGCAAATGTGCTGGCGGCAAATTCATCGCTCGCACCCGCAATAGCGTTTCCACCGTATTTGACGACGACAATCTTTCCCAGAAACTTCTGAATATAGGGAAGCGCCTGGATCAATAATGTGCCAGCCGCCTGGTCGAGCGAGGTCGATTTGGTCATGGAAACAAACCGACATTGGTAAGGCCGAGGGTTTCGCTTATGCCGAGTGCAACATTGGCCGCTTGGATCGCGCCTCCGGATGCACCCTTGGTCAAGTTGTCAATTGCACAAAGTGCGATGACGTAACCCGTGCGTTCATCGAAACGGGCAGTTAGATGAGCGGTGTTTGTTCCAAGAGTCGCCTTAGTTGACGGCGGGTTCGGTCGCACCACGACAAACGGCTCATCGTGGTATGCCCTTGCCAATGTTGCAAGAAGTGATGACGTGGAAGGAGTGGTATCACCAGCGGGTCGCGCATAACAGGTGGCCAAAATGCCGCGATTCATCGGCGCTAGGTGGGGCGTGAACAGAATCTGTGCCCCTGTGACTTGCTCCATCTCCGGAGTGTGTCGGTGATCCTGTAGTCCGTACACGCTGAAGTCTTCATTTGCGGTAGCGAACAACGTGCTGTCTTTGAGAGTTCGTCCGGCACCCGACAAACCCGATGCCGCGTCGACGATGACGCCATGTGGTTCGATTGTGCTGGAAGAGACGAGCGGAGCGAGCGCGAGGCTCGCCGCGGTGACGTAGCAACCGGGAGTCGCTATAAGCGCGGCGTCCACAAGTTGTTTGCGATACAACTCCGGCAATCCATACACCGCCTCAGCGAGCAATTCCGGAGAAGTGTGTTCGAAGCCATACCACAGCGGGTAATCCGCTGCGTTCGATAACCGAAACGCGCCGGAGAGATCGACGATGAGCCGGACGCGCTTGTGCAACTGTGGGACGATCTCCATCGAAACCTGGTGAGGTAACCCGAGAAATACAACGTCGCAACTTGCGGCGCGTTCAAGGTTGAATTCCTCAAATACGAGATTTGGATACGTTTTGGCCAAAGACGGATACAGAGCCGAAGCCAATGATCCTGCCTGAGTGTCCCCCGTTGCATAGACAACATTGAATTGCGGATGCTGAGCGCACAGGCGCAACAGCTCTACGCCGGTGTAACCGGAGGCACCAACTATCCCCACATTGAACATGACGCATTAGCATACAGATCACTGTATGAATATGCAATGACCTACTGGTGTAGTTCAGGCAGCTCCTCGCAAGGTGGCCCCAAGTTTCGTTGCCGCGGCGATGCACTTCGTGCGCACCTCTGCAACCTCGTTGTCGGTGAGCGTGCGATCGGTTGACTGGAGCCGAAACCGGTAGGCAAGGCTCCGCGACTCTGGACTTACTCCGTTTCCTCGGTAGACATCGAACAACACGAGATCGACAATTAGCGCCCCGCCCGCCTGCCGCAGTGCCTTGATCAACGCCGCAGATGAGACGGTGGCGGGGACAGTGAATGCCAGATCAAAGTCGCTCGACGGAAACTTGCTCACCGTTTGGGCACGGCGAATCTTTGGTTCTTCTGCAAGCAAGATCGAGAGATTTAGTTCGACGCAGGCAACCCGACCGCTAATGCCGTAGTTGGCCAAAACGGTCGGATCAATTTCGCCGATTGCACCGATGAGGGATCTCCCGCGATTCAACTCTGCGCTGCGCGTGCCATGAAAACCGGCAGGTGGTTTGCCTTGATCCAACTGCGCGCCCACTCCGAGCCCGGCCGCAAGTTGCGACCACATATCCATTGCGACTCGAGCATCTGCATTTGCCACCATGACACAAAGTGCCTCGTACTCGTCTGGCAATTGATTGATGCCCTGCGGATAGACGTGTCCAATTTCAAACAGCGAGATGCCGGTGGCACGATGCGATTGGTTGTATGCGATTGCTCGGAGCAGACCGTGCCGAAGTGTCGTCCTCAACACACTTTCCTCCGCCACCAATGGATTGGCCAGGCGCAACGCGTTGTCTTCGCTAAGACCGCTCATTGTGTGATCACCGGGTGCGAGAAACGGATTGGGCATTGTTTCGGAAGCCCCAAGTCCGAGTAACAGCGTGCGGATCAGCCTTCGCCTTTTTTGCAGCGGAGACAAGCGGCCATGTATCGGCGACTGCGGAATCTTCTTGCCCAACTCTTCGTAGCCGTAATGACGAGCGATTTCCTCGATTATGTCGATCTCTGTTGCGCAATCCGGTCGAAATGAGGGGACCGTGACTTTGATCGTTGACTTGCGTCGGTCGGAGACGACAAATCCAATTGGAGTGAGCAATTCTGCGACTCGGGAAGCGGTCAAATTGACGCCCAATGTTCGACCGATCTGGTCGAGTCGCAAACTCACTTCGCTCGTCTCCGGGGGCAATGATTTGGTTCGTTTGTCTGTGGCTCCCGAATGAACGACGAGATTCGGACACGACTCACGCAAAATTGCGGCAAATCGAAGTACAGAGATGTCGATTCCATGTGGATCGACTCCGCGCTCAAGTCTCAGTGAAGCCTCGGTTCGCAACGAAAGCCGGGTGACGGATTCTGCGATTCCAAGAGGCTCGAACCAAGCGGTCTCGAGGGCAACGGTCGTCGTGCTGTCGGTAATTTGTGAGTGATGTCCGCCCATGATTCCGGCAATGCCGACAGGGTTATTTGATGAGTCGCAGATCAGTAGATCGCGTTCGGTCAATTTGCGAGTGACTTCGTCCAGCGTCACGATCGTCTCGCCTTCTTTGGCACATCGAATTTTGAAGCCTTCACTGACGAGAGCAAAGTCATAGGCGTGATTGGGTTGATTGAGTTCAAGCGTCACGAAATTTGATGCGTCAACCACATTGTTGATCGGTCGCATCCCGACCGCCGTAAGCCGTTGGGCAATCCAATTTGGCGACGGACCAACCTTGATATTTGACATCACTGTCACGTTGAACCGAGCGCAACGCAGCGAATCTTCAATTTTCACGGGAACACCCTTTCGGGTTCCTAGCTTGTGTTGATCCCCCGGTGGTATGCGTAGCGAGGTGCCGAGACCTGCCGCCAAATCGCGGGCCACTCCCAGATATCCCGTGCAATCGGGGCGGTTCCGTGTGACGTCGAGGTCATACAGATGATCGGTCTTGATGGCGAGTGCGTCGAAGACGTTCGATCCCAACTCCAGATTCGCAGGAAGGATATAGATCCCCTTCTCATCGCTGCCGAGGCCGAGTTCAATTGCGGAGCACAGCATGCCCTCGCTGTCAATCCCGAGAATACCCCTTGACGAAATGACCCGACCATCTGGCATCGTCGTACCGATAGTTGCCAGCGGCACCAAATCTCCGTTCGACATGTTGAATGCACCGCACCATACGTGTCGCTCCACCCCGTCGCCTGCATCGACAAACACGCGATGTACCTTTGCCGCGTCGGGATGTTTTTGGGTACGCAACACTTTTGCCACAACGACGCCTTGCACCGCCAAACCAACCTGCTCGACGGATTCAACTATTAGACCAAGGTTGGTGAGCGTGTCCGCGACCTTTCCCGCATCGTCGCCGATGTCGGTGAACTCTGCCAACCACGAGTGAAGAATCTTCATTAGAACTGCCTCAGAAAGCGCAGATCATTTGTGTACATCTCGCGGATGTCTTCCACCCCGTGTTGTTCCTTGGCCATTCGATCGATACCGAAGCCAAAGGCGAAACCGGTGTATACGTCTGGATCGATTCGACACGCTCGTAACACGTTTGGATGAACCATCCCGCAACCGCCAAGTTCCATCCAATTGCCGTTGGCACGTCGAATGTCGAATTCTGCGCTTGGTTCGGTAAACGGAAAGTATGAGGGTCGCAATCGACTGGTGAAATCGCTGCCGAAATATGCCTTGGTAAACGCCTCGATGGTTCCCGCCAAATGTCCAAACGAGATATTGCGGTCAATGACGAGACCTTCGATCTGGTGGAACACGGGCATGTGGGTGGCATCGGGCGTGTCGCGACGAAAAACCCGACCGGGCATCACCGCATAGATGGGTAAATCCCATGTCTGCATGACCCGAATCTGGACCGGCGATGTATGGGTTCGCAACAGAACCAAATCGGATTCAACCACACTGTCAATACTCGAATTGAGAAAAATCGTGTCGAAGCCGCTCCGCGCTGGATGCGATTTTGGCATATTTAGTGCCTCAAAATTATAGAAATCGGTTTCGACCTCAGGTCCTTCGGCGACATTGAATCCAAGTCCAATGAACACATCCTCTAGCTGTTCGGTGGATTGGGTGACGATGTGGGCGTGCCCCCACCTATCGGCTGTGGCAAATTCTGTGAGGTCGACGCGTTCGTCTGCGATCTGTGTGGCAAAGCCCTGCTTGGTCAGTAGACCGAGCCGCTCGGTAAGAGCCTGCTCAATGGCTTGAGTGGCGTCGTTGATCTGTTGTCCGGTTGTCTTGCGGGCATCTGTATCGGAAATCGAACCCAATTTGGTTTTCAATTGGGTGAGCGAGCTTCGCTTGCCCCTCAACTCGCTTGACAAAGTGCGTAAGGACTCGGCGTCAGCGGAACTTGCTATTGCCTCCAGCGCCCGGCGGCGCGCCAATTCGATCTCGACGGCGATGGTGTTGTCCGGCGGCGAATCTGGATGGACCATTTCGATAACCAACGCTACTCTGCTAGCCGATTGCCAGCCTGCTGCTTTGCAACTTCGAAACACACCAGCGTTGCCGCCATCGCCACGTTGAGACTTTCGCCTCGGCCGACGTGCGGAATCGTGATCCATTGATCGACTTTTATGTCGGGTGCGATTCCACGTGACTCGTTTCCAACGACAATGGCGACGCGCCCCGTAAGGTTTGCCTTGGTGTAGTCGATCGTTTCGGGCTGATCATGCGACGAAGTGCCGACGAGACGAAACCCTGCACTTTGCACGTCACCCAATTCGGAATTCTCCACGACCGGAACATGGAACAAGGCTCCCGCCGAAGAGCGGACCACCTTCGGATTGAATGCTTCCACGGTCTCTTTGGTCAACACAACCGCACATGCTCCGGCCGCTTCCGCCGAACGCAAAATAGTGCCAAGATTTCCCGGGTCGCTCACTCGATCGGCGACAACAATCCAGCCGTTACTCGGCAAACCGTCAAGAGTGGCCACCCGCCTCTCGGCAATCGCGATCACCGGTTGAGGGGTCGTAGTTGTGGCCACTCGTTCCATCACGCCTTCGGCGAGTTGATACACGTCGGATTCGGTCCCAAATACTCGAATACCACCGGGAGCAAGAAACTGGGATTCGATTCGCCAGTTGGCGCTAATTGCTTCGGCAATAAGCGTGGCGCCCTCGATGATAAAAGCGCTGTCTTCCTCACGCGCACTTCGGCGCGCGCTTAGTCGTCGTAATCGTTGAACCCTCGGATGTGAAAATCCGAGATGCGTGTCGCTCAGACGAGCGCTCCCTTGGCGGTTTCTACCAAGTTGGCGAATGCTGGGGCATCATGAACGGCCAGATCGGCAAGAATTTTCCGATCGACTGTCACACCGGCTTTGCTCAGACCGGCAATTAGTCGACTGTAGGAAAAATCGTTCTGCCGACATCCGGCATTGATGCGTTGAATCCACAGACTGCGAAACTCGCCCTTCTTTGCTCGGCGATCACGAAACGCATACTGACCTGAGTGCAAAACCTGCTCGTTGGCCGAACGAAAGGTACGGCTTCGGTCGCCGTAATAGCCTTTCGCCTTCTCCAAAATCGCCTTGTGCTTCTTGCGGGCGTGTACTGCTCGTTTTACTCGTGCCATGACTGACTCCTTTTAAGAAATTTCTATCGTTCGCCAAGTAGACGCTTGATGCGCTTGACATCACCCGAATGAACATCGACTCGCCCATCGAGGCGACGGGTGCGAGTGGAGGCCTTGTGCTCAAAAAGGTGCTGTCGCATCGACTGTTCACGGCGCAACTTGCCCGTGCCTGTCTTTTTGAACCGCTTGGCGGTTGTTTTGGATGTTTTCATCTTCGGCATAATGTGTCTCCGGCCTACTGCTCAGGTTGTAGAAGGTTCGTTTTCAGTCGCCACCGCTACTGGTGGCTTGACTGATGGCGCATGGTTGTTGTTTGTTCGCTTGGCTACATTTTTTTCTGGCGAGAGGACCATCGTCATACTGCGACCTTCCAGTCGTGCATATGTATCGATACGGGCAATTGGACCCAGTTGTTCGATAACACCATCAAGAATTTTGGCTCCCAGTTCTGGATGGGCAACTTCACGACCACGAAACTGCAAAGTGACTTTCACCTTGTGGCCCTCGCCGAGGAATTCTCGGATGTGGCGCACCTTGGTGTCGAAGTCACCCCTGCCGATTTTTGGCTTGAACTTGACTTCCTTCATGGTGATCTGGATGGTCTTTTTGCGAGACTCCTTCAAACGCTGAGCCTCTTCGTAGCGGAATTTGCCGTAGTCCATAATCCGACAAACGGGCGGTTCTGCTAGCGGTGCAACTTCGACCAAGTCAAGTTCGGCGAGGCGGGCCCTTTCGAGTGCTTCTTCGATCTTGACGATCCCCACTTGGGATCCATCGGCATCAACAAGTCGAACTTCACGAGCCCGAATTTTGTCGTTATACCGAGGTTCATTTACTGGCGGTGCTATGACTTTTCTCTCTTGTGCAAGCGGTATGGCCTCCTGTGGATTGCAAGAAACGAATGAGAACAGACAAATGTTGGGAAGTACGGACGGGTCGAACCGCTTGGCGACCCCGTCGCTCTTGCGCTCTCGACCCAAACGCACTCACTCAACATCGATCAGTCACTTTCGGGACTTGTGATGTTTAGTATTCGTGGTTAGGTGGGAGAACGAATCTCCACTTGGCGCATTATCGTAGCGCAGATGACCGACGAACCCACCGAGACCAGCAAGCTTGACGAGGCAGACGCCGTTCTTGCCCAGGCACGCCAACGAGTGGCCGAGACTCCGGCCAACGTTGTTGTCGTCAATCACGTCATGGGACTGTACGAATTGGCCGCCATACATCTATCGGCAACGCCTCCTCGATTGGACGATGCGGCGTTGGCGATCGACGCGGTGGCTTGCCTCGTAGACGGCATCGGCCCGCGTCTCGGCGAGGAGCACGCGACGTTGCGCGACGCACTCGCCAACATTCGACTCGCCTTCGTCCAGATTAAGGGTTCCCAGCAACCTGCGCCGTGACAACCGATGCTTCGCGGTTGCCGAAGCGCTGCACGGCCATAAAACTGACGGGAGTATTAACCGCAATGTCACGGGTGCCGTCGCTAATTTCGGCACAGTGAAAGAGGTACTTTTCACCCTCTACATCGATCACACCGAGACCTCTATGGGCGTCAAACGATTCGACAATCCCGTGCAAAAGTTCCGGTCCCACGACTTACCCGAACAGCTCATTTGGTTTCAACCGAGCGCCTCGCGACCAACTAAGTGCGTCGAGCGCTGGTTTGCCCTCGGGTTGGACACGTTGCAAACATATGGCACCCTGACCAGCGGCTACGACGATGCCGTCTTGTGCAAGATCAACAAATTGACTGGGGACTTTCGACTCGGATCCATCCAACGCATGTGCAGTCAAGATATTTAGTCGTTTGCCACGAAATTGCGTAAAACCAATTCCCACTCGAG
>JBDTPW010000024.1:0-10433 GCA_039932495.1 Ilumatobacteraceae bacterium | reverse complement strand
TTGTTCGGATGTCCAAGCGAAATCCACGTCCTGATCGTAGGTCTGTGGGCTATTGTGTACAAGTCAGATACAAGTTTGGAGCTCGAAAATGGTCGCGAAAATCAAGGTGGTAAACCCAGTAGTCGAACTCGATGGCGACGAGATGACGCGCATCATTTGGAGTTTCATCAAGGATCGCTTGATCTTGCCCTACTTGGATATCAATTTGGAATATTACGACCTTGGCATTGAACATCGCGACGAAACAGACGATCAGGTCACCATTGATGCTGCGAATGCGATCTTGAAGCACGGGGTAGGAGTGAAATGCGCAACGATCACGCCGGACGAGGCCCGCGTCGAAGAGTTCCATCTCAAACAAATGTGGAAGTCGCCGAACGGCACGATTCGCAATATTTTGGATGGCGTTGTATTTCGTGAGCCAATCATTTGCAAGAATGTTCCCAAGCTTGTACCGCACTGGTCGAAGCCAATCGTTATCGCCCGTCACGCATTTGGCGACCAATATCGGGCCACCGATTTTAAAGTTCCAGGTCCGGGCACCGTCACGATTGCATTTGTGCCCAAGGATGGAAGCAAGCCGATGGAATTGAAGGTTGCTGATTTTCCGGGCTCCGGGGTGGTCATGGGTATGTACAACTTCGATGAGTCGATCCAAAACTTCGCTCGCGCGACAATGAATTACGCGCTGCAGCGCAATTATCCGGTATTCCTTAGTACGAAGAACACGATCTTGAAGGCGTACGACGGCCAATTCAAAGACCTCTTTCAACATGTATTTGAAACCGAGTTCAAGACTGCTTTCGATAATCAAGGTCTGACATACGAGCATCGTCTGATTGACGACATGGTCGCCTGCATGTTGCGCTGGGAGGGTGGATATGTGTGGGCGTGCAAAAACTATGACGGAGATGTGCAGTCCGACACGGTGGCGCAGGGATTCGGATCGCTTGGGTTGATGACATCCGTACTGATGACCCCAAATGGTCGAGTCATGGAATCGGAAGCGGCACATGGAACGGTGACTCGACATTTTCGCGATCACCAGGCAGGTAAGAAGACATCGACAAACCCAATCGCGTCGATCTTTGCCTGGACAAGGGGGCTCGAGCATCGCGGCAAATTGGATAACACACCGGAGTTAATCAATTTTGCTCGGACCGTGGAGAAAGTTTGCGTCGATACGGTGGAAAGCGGCGAAATGACGAAGGACCTCTCATCGCTCATCGGAGCAAATGAACCGTGGCTCACAACGGAGCAATTCCTCGAAGCCCTTGACAATCGATTAAACGAACGAATGGGCGAATAGGTTCGTATGCGCGCCGTTGTCCTTCGCGCATACGGTGGGCCAGAGGTACTCAAGTTTGAAGAAATTCCGGGACCGAAACCTGGCGCCGATGAAATTCTTGTTCGAGTTCGAGCAACAAGTCTGAATCGAGCCGACACATTGCAACGGATGGGGTTTTATCCCAATCCATTCCCAGACGGGTTCGAGGTTCCCGGATTGGAATTTGCCGGCACCGTAACTGAAATCGGTGCACGGGTTCGCCAGTGGAAGAACGGCGACGAGGTCATGGGAATTGTTAGCGGTGGCGCGTACGCAGAGCAACTCGTCGTCCATGAGCGACAGGCGATGTCAATTCCACAGCGAGTTGGATTGTCCGACGCGGCAGCGATACCGGAGGTGTTCCTTACGGCGTGGGACGGACTTGTAGTGCAGGGTGGTCTTACGTCTGGACGTTGGGCGTTGGTACACGCCGGCGCATCGGGTGTTGGCACTGCGGCGATCCAAATTTGTAAGGCAATCGGCGCGCGGGTCATCGTCACCTGTTCGGCGGCGAAGGTGTCGCCGTGTCTCGCACTCGGTGCGAATGTTGCGGTCGATTACAACACGGCAGACTTCGTTGAGGTGGTCAAGAAGGAAACCGGTGGCCATGGTGTCGACGTCGTTCTAGATGTCATCGGGGGAGAGTACGTGAATCGTAATGTGTCCGCGTTGGCGACCAAAGGTCACATAGTCCAAGTTGGCGCCATGGGTGGTGGCACGACCCCGTTCAATATCTTGGCGTTGATGGGCAAGCGGGGCAAGCTATCGGGCACAACGCTTCGGGCGCGTCCGCTGGAAGAAAAGATTGCAATCTCTCAGCGCTTCATCGCCGAAATGCTGCCCCTATTTGAAAGCGGACAACTCAAGCCAGTCATCGACCGACGATATTCGTTTGATCAGATTGCCGCGGCGCACATGTATATGGAAACGAATGCAAGCGTGGGCAAAATTGTAATTGATATCAGCGCGTAACTATTGGCACGTATTCGCGCTCGTCTTCACCGATATACCACTGCCTCGGACGGCTGATTTTTTGTTCCTTGTCCAGGAGTAATTCGCTCATGTGGCTGAGCCAGCCAACGGTTCGGGGTATGGCGAACAGGACAGTAAACATCTCGACAGGGAATCCGAGTGCCTGATAAATGAGTCCTGAATAGAAGTCGACGTTTGGATACAACTTGCGAGAGATGAAGTAATCGTCGCTAAGTGCGACCTCTTCCATTTTCAATGCAATATCGAGAAGCGGGTTATTTCCCGTTACTGCGAATACGTCGTATGCCGTCTTCTTGATGATCGTTGCTCGCGGATCGAAGTTCTTGTACACCCGATGACCAAATCCGATTAGTCGACCATCGCCGCGTTTCACAGTTTCAATAAATTTGGGCACGTTTTTGACGTCGCCGATTTCGTGAAGCATTCGCACGACCTGTTCGTTTGCACCGCCGTGAAGCGGGCCGTAGAGAGCGGCCGCCGCGGCCGCAGTTGCCGAATACGGGTCGGAGTGCGAGGAACTGACGACGCGCATCGCAGTTGTGCCGCAATTTTGCTCGTGATCGGCGTGCAATATAAACAACACGTCCATGGCACGAGCCAGAACCGGGTCAACCGTGTAATCATCGCCGATTCGATACATCATGTTGAGAAAATTCTGGGCGTAACTCATCGAGTTGTTGGGCAACACAAAGGGCAGACCGGAACTGAAGCGATAGGTCATCGCGGCAATTGTCGGGACCTTGGCCACGAGCCGGAGAATCTGCTTGTTCAAAATCTCCGCGTCGAAAATGTTTTTTGAATCCGGATAAAACGTTCCAAGTGCGGCAATGGCGGAAATAAACATTCCCATCGGATGTGCGTTGTAGTGGAACCCATCGACGAATCGCTTGCGCATGTTTTCGTGGATCATCGTGTGGTGCGTGACGTCAAATATCCATCTATCTAATTGGTCACGATTCGGCAGTTCGCCATTCAGAAGGAGATAGGCGACTTCCGGAAACGTCGATTTCTCGGCGAGTTGTTCAATCGGGTAGCCGCGGTAACGCATGATGCCGGCATCGCCATCGACAAATGTGATTGCGGAGGCGCACGCCGCCGTGGACAAAAACGCTGGGTCGTACATGCGCAAATTTGGGTCAAGTTCACGAAGTGGAGCGGAGGCAAATACCCCGTCATTTATCGGAATCGTGACTTTCTTACCGGATCGATCGTCAATGATGGTGATTGTTTCAGCCATCGCGACTCCCTTCATTTTCGTCAGTGCCGGGAGCTTCCTCTCCCGACTCGCAGTCTAGAGGTCGGGCCTCTAGAGCGGCGTGTTGTCGTGCTTGCGTGAAATAAGTCGCTCGCGTTTTTCGCGCAACATCTGAAAAGCGGCGGCGATTTCTCGACGCGTATCGGCCGGGTCGATGACCGCGTCGATGTATCCGCGCTCGGCGGCAATGTACGGATTCAAAAGCCGCTCGCTGTAATCGGATTCGAAGGCGGCTCGTTCCTTTGCCGTTGCGCGGCGTTGCAAAATCGCCGCCGCCTGCCCAGCGCCCATGACCGCAAGTTCGGCCGTTGGCCAGGCGAGGCACAAATCGTTGCCCATCGTCTTGGAATCCATGACGATGTACGCCCCGCCGTAGCTCTTGCGCAGAATCACGCAGACTCTTGGCACGGTTGCCCTGGCATAGGCAAACACCAACTGGCCGCCATGGCGAATCATTCCCCGCCACTCCAGATCCTTCCCAGGGTAGAAGCCTGGGGTGTCGACAAGGGTGAGCAGCGCAATGTTGAACGAGTCGCAGAAACTGACAAAGCGGGCGGCCTTCTGAGATGCCGCAATGTCGAGTGTGCCGGCCAGGGACATTGGTTGATTAGCTACCACGCCAATCGATTCGCCTCCGATTGTGATGAACGCTGTGATGACGTTGGGCGCCCACCGCTCGCGGAGCTCAAACATTTCTTGATCGTCGGCCAGAATGCGAATCACTTTGCGCACGTCGTAACTGCCAGTCGAACTGTCGGGGATTGCCTTGCCGGCCTCGGGGGTCAAGCGATCAACCGGATCGTCCGTCTCGAAATGCACCGCGATGTCGTTGACATTGTTGGGCAGATACGTCAACAGATGTTCAACAGAGTCGAGGGCTGCCTGAGCATCCTTAACGACAAGGCTGGCTACGCCGCTTTGCCTAGCATGTGCGTCGGTTCCACCGAGTTCCTCGTTGCTGATTTCGATGCCGGTGAACTCTGCAACCATGGTTGGACCTGAGACGAACGCGTACGAATCTTGCGTCATGATCACAAAGTCGCTGAGCCCGATGAGAAGCGCCGGGCCAGACACGGCCGGGCCGTTGACAATAGTGATGACCGGAACAACGCCGGAACAGTCGGCGATCGCATGTGCCGCCTGACCCCAGCCGTGTAGCGCGGCGACGCCTTCGATGATGTCGGCGCCAGATGATCCGAGCGACATGACAAGGGGGAGCCCCTGATCACGAGCGGTCTTGGCGGCGTAAGCGATGACCTCAGAGGCGGCCGCGGACAATGCCCCGCGATGAAACGACGAATTCACGTCGATCCACATGACCGCCCGCAGACTGTGTTCGAGCAAACGAACATCTGCCGATGCGGCGCCCTTTACCGACCGTTGCAGGTGAACTGCGGCGAGGTTCGACGAGTTGTTAGTTATCGTCACGCCTAGAGATTAGACCGTACCGACCGAGCAAATACGGGGTCCGGTTGAACGCCGCGGGGTAGCGAGTCCGTTCCGCCGATGACAAGTTTGGCGACTTCAAACGTTGCCCGAGTCGGACGATTTGGCAACGGTCGTCGTCGAGTTGCCCAGCCAACAAGTCGACGTGGCATCTGCGGAAGCGCCACGCGAACAAAGTCTCCCGTTAGCCATGTCGGTATCGCCGTCGATGGCACGACCGCCGGTCCGAATCCTTCAAATGCAAGAGAGGCGAGCAGGCGCATGCCATCGATTTCCGCCTGTGGTTGGAGCACGACTCGGTGTGTCGCCGCTGTTCGGTCAAGGATCCGTCGCAATGCGTTGACCCGGGGTGGAAGCAAAATAGGACGCTGAGCAAGTTCGGTGACTGTGATTGATTGTCGTGACGCCCATTCGTCTTTACTGTGCACGAGCAGTACCAAGTCTTCCGAAAATAAAGGTTCGAGTTCGAGTTCCGGTTGGTCTATCGGGAAGTGAAGGATAGCCGCATCGAGATCTCCGCTCAGCAATCGGGGAATGAGCAGTGAAGTGGCTCCTTCGTACACAGTGGCGTGCACTTTCGGATGGGATGTACTTAGCGTCCGCAGAAGTCTCGGCATCAACCAACGGGCCGTCGTTCCGATACAGCCAAGTCGCGTCTCACCTTCAATAATCATGTCGGTGGAGTGAACTTCTGCGGCGATGTCTTCGAGTTCGTGAATGACGTGACGAGCTCGCTCGACAACCCTGGCGCCGTCTTCGGTGAGTTCACCGTTTTGCCGTTCCACCAACGTCACGCCGAGTTCTGCTTCGAGGCGGGAAATGTGGGCGGAGACGTTGCTTTGAACTGTCCCAAGTGCGCGAGCGGCGGCGGAGAACGATCCGTTGTCGGCGATCGAAATGAGACTGGTCAGATGTCGAACTTCCATGGGCCTCCGAGGGTATCTCTAAAAAAGATGGGTACTATCACCTCGTTCGCCTTGAACGTTCATTCGGGCTATGGCATACTCGTTCCATATCGCGGTGGACCTCCCCCGGTCCGCCCGACTGAATCCAAAGTGGCTCCCCCAGCCATCGGATTCACGGTTGAGAGGCCCCGCTACTTCGCGGGGCCTTTCCCATTGGATCGGTAATACCCTGCCAATGTGGCCGAAACCGATTCTCCAAAGCAGGGTGCTGCATTTATCGATCTCGACCGCACGTTATTGGCCGGGGCGTCTGGCCCGGTTTTTACTGCCGCCCTGCGAAATGCCGGGGTCATTGGTTCGACGAAGTCGGCTGCGGAGGACGCGATCTATCGAGTTTTTCACGTCATCGGCGAAACGTGGCCGGCAATGTTGCTTGCTCGCCACGGCGTCACCGTGATGAAGGGACGCCAGCGCCACCAGGTAGTTGCCGCCGCAGCACAGGCCACGGACGAATTACTGAAGCTGATCCATCCATTCGCAGCACCGGTTATCGCGTTTCACCGGGCGCACGGAAGAAAAGTTGTACTCGCCACCACAACTCCTCACGATCTCGTCGCAGCGTTCGCACGACGCGCGGGTTTTGACGCGGTTGTCGCTACAAAATTTGCTACCGATGAAGACGGCGCGTACACCGGCGAGCTTGACGGACCATTTACCTGGTCGGGTGGAAAACTCAATGCAGTAGCAGCGTGGGCACAACATCACGACGTGTCGCTGAGCGAAAGCTACGCATACAGCGACAGCGTGTATGACCTTCCGCTACTCAACGCAGTCGGTCATCCCGTTGCAGTAAATCCGGATGCACGGCTCGCCGCAATCGCAACAGCCCGACGCTGGCCGATCACACATTTCGATGTGCCACCGGGGGTTGCCAAGATCCCCGTCATCGGAACAGAGTTGCAAAAACTTGGACTTGCGTTTGCTCGACCGGAATTGATTCCGTTCGCTCGATTTACGATCACGGGAACCGAATTAATCCCTACTTCCGGTCCGGTCATTCTCGTTGGCAATCATCGAAGTTATTTTGACACGATGGCAATTGCGATGGCGGTTGCCAAAACTGGTCGCACGGTTCGATTTCTTGGCAAGAAAGAAGTCTTCGATTCTCCGATCATCGGCCAAATTGCTACGGCGATTGGTGGGATTCGTGTCGACCGTGCGTCGGGGAGCAATGAACCACTCGCCGCGGCGGCCGAGGCATTGTCGGCAGGTGAGATGGTGGCAATTATGCCCCAGGGCACGATTCCACGAGGTCGCGCGTTTTTCGATCCCGTGCTTCGTGGCCGATGGGGTGCCGCGCGGCTCGCCGTCATGACGCATGCTCCCGTGTTTCCAATTGGGCTGTGGGGGACCGAGGCGGTCTGGCCTCGAAGCGCACGCATCCCAAATATTTTGCAGGTGACGAATCCGCCACAGGTAAGCATCACGGTCGGTCCGCAGATCAATCTCAACTATGAAGGCACGCCCGACGAGCTTGCAGACGCGAACACGATCACGATGATGGAGGCAATCTGCGAACTATTGCCAGATCGGGCGCGCCAACCATACATTCCGACGGAGGACGAACTAAGTCGCACCTATCCGCCGGGGTATAGCGGCGATCCGGAGACCGAGTCGGATCGGAGACCGGGCTCGGATTAGCGCGTTGCGGACAACTTTTGACGCACGATGTTGAGCGCGCTACCGGCTCTGAACCATTCCACCTGTTCTGGGCTAAAGGTATGCAGTGCCTCAAATTCGATTTTTGTTCCGTATGGCTTGTTAATCGTGCAGCGCACTGGCTTGTCCGGAACAGGTGGCAAATCCAAAACGCTTATCGTGTCTTGCTCGCTAATCAGATCGTACGTTTTCGGATCGGCGAATGTAAGCGGTACGAGACCTTGCTTCTTGAGATTGGTTTCGTGAATACGGGCAAACGAACGAGCAAAAATAACGACGCCTCCTCGGTAACGCGGTTCCATTGCCGCGTGCTCGCGGGATGAACCTTCGCCGTAATTCTGATCGCCGACGGCGCACCAACGGGTTCCGGCTGCGCTGTATCGCTTGGCAATTTCAGGGTACTCACGCGATGTGTTGTCAAGAATGTCAAGGCCGTTGCCGGCAACTCCAGTAAATGCATTGACGACGCCGGCAAACAAATTACCGGAAATGTTTTCCAGATGGCCTCGATAGGTCAGCCACTTTCCCGCAGCCGAAATGTGATCAGTGGTGCACTTGCCGCGCGCCTTTAACAGCACCGGCAACTCGAGATAGTCCTTCCCATCCCATGCAGGAAACGCAGCAAGTAATTGCAAGCGATCACTCGTTGGATTGACGACGACCTTGATCGTCGATCCATCTTGTGGCGGGGCAATGAACGTGTTCTTTCCCGCCTCATAACCCTTTGCGGGAAGAATCTCACCTCGCGGAGGCTCCAAGTGGACGATCGTCCCATCGGGCGCGGTGATCCCTTCAGTAGTTGGATCGAAATCGAGTCGTCCGGCGAGAGCGAGTGCAATCACCGTGTCTGGGCTCGTCACGAAACTTAAGGTGAGCGCCGAACCGTCATTTCGCCGTGGAAAATTGCGGTTATACGAGTTGACGATGGTGTTCGTCTTGCTCGTTATCTCTTTCGATCGGTCCCATTGTCCGATGCATGGTCCGCACGCATTGGCTAACACCGTCGCACCGATTGCTTCCAAGTCGGCGAGTAGGCCATCGCGTTCGATTGTGGCCCTGATTTGCTCGGAGCCTGGAGTGATCAACAATTCAACTTTGGAACGCAATCCCTTCGCCGAAGCCTGACGGGCAATCGAGGCCGCCCGTGTGATGTCCTCATACGAAGAGTTTGTGCAACTGCCAACCAATGCGGACGAGATTTCGAGTGGCCAATTGTTCTCTTTCGCCGCTACAGAAATGTCGATGCCTGTTCGATGTGCGCGATCGGGGGAGTGTGGGCCGTTGATCAGCGGTTTCAACTGCGACAAATCTATTTCGATCACTTGGTCGTACAACGCGCCAGAATCTGGACGGAGGTGAACTGCAACTATGTCAGCCGCCGAGGCGATGTAGTCGCGACCGGTTGCGTTGAGAAAGTTCGACATGTTGCTGTCGTATGGAAACACAGAACATGTCGCGCCGATTTCGGCACCCATGTTGCAAATGGTTGCTTTGCCGGTTGCCGAAATTGTGTCGGCCCCAGGTCCGAAGTATTCGATGATGGCGCCGGTGCCACCTTCTACAGTCAGCACTCTGGCAACTTCCAAAATGACATCCTTGGGACTCGACCATCCGGATATCGAGCCTGTGAGTTTGACTCCAATTACTTTTGGCCAGCGAACGTTGAACGGAAATCCAGTCATTACGTCTACCGCGTCGGCGCCACCAACGCCGATTGCGATCATTCCGAGTCCGCCGGCATTTGGCGTGTGGCTATCGGTGCCGATCATCATTCCGCCGGGGAACGCGTAGTGCTCGAGGACCACTTGATGAATAATTCCGCTGCCCGGCCCCCAAAACCCGATGCCGTATTTTGCGGACACGCTTTGGAGAAAATCAAAGACTTCCTTGTTCGAGTCGATTGCCACGTTCATATCGATTCGCGCGCCGACTTTGGCCATGATCAAGTGATCGCAATGCACGGTGGATGGAACGGCGGTCGTCGGCAACCCGGCCGTCATAAATTGCAACAGAGCCATCTGTGCGGTGGCATCCTGCATCGCCACACGATCCGGTGAGAAGTCGACGTAACTGTGCCCACGCTCCAGAGCTTGGGTGTCCGGCGTGACCAAATGATTGATCAGAATTTTTTCGGTCAAAGTGAGCGGCCGACCGAGCCGTTTAGTTCCAAGGGCAACACGCTCGGCAAGCCGTGCGTATACCCGATCTACCAGTTCCTTGGGAGTTCCTGCACTGACAACCATGGCCGCCTTCCTTTGCTACTCAGCTAATAATTTCGTTATTTGGCTTGCATTTGTGGGCTATGTATACAAGTATAGTACAAGTGCGAAGCATCCGATATCACGAAATTGCCAAAGTTCTCCGAGAGCAAGTTCAGTCGGGGGGATTTACCGCTGGCCGACTGTTACCGAGCGAATCGGCGCTCTCCGACGAATTTGGGGTCAGCCGGGTCACTGTCAGGCGGGCACTCGATGTGCTTCGCGATGAAGGTTTGGTCAGCGCGCGGCAAGGGTTTGGTTGGTTTGTCACCGGTAATCCCGTGACTCAGGCCCTCGCCCAACTTGGAACGATTGAGGAGCAGATGGCCGCCAACGGCATGCGTTCCGAACGACGAATCATTGAATTTGCTTTTGAACCGGCGTCGCGAGCGGTGGCCAAGATTTTAAACACCGATCAGGTTCTTCGGGTCAAGCGCGTGAATACCGCCGACTGCGAGCCATTCGCGTTGGTGACCGTGTGGTGTCCATTTGAGCTTGGACAACATTTATCGCGACACGATGTCGAGCAA
>JBDTPW010000023.1:0-14473 GCA_039932495.1 Ilumatobacteraceae bacterium | reverse complement strand
GAATCTCTGACTTTGCCTTGGATGACTTGTACGAACATCACATTCCCCTTTTCGACCGAGATGTTTCCGCAGACTATGACCAACGCGGCGACCAGTCAAGAGAGCGATCAGAGTCCGGGTCGCGATCAGGCACGAATTCGTGAACCGTTCGGATCAAACAACGGCTCGGCGGTGACGACGCCGCGGACCCATTCGCCGAAGAATTCGACTTCGATTTCTGTCGCCGGTTGGGAATGCTCAATTGGTAGATAGGCGTAGCCGATCGCTTTACCGATCGTGAAGCCCTGACCGCCGCTCTTAACTCGGCCAACAATTTCGTTGCCGATGCGAATTGGCTCGTTGCCGAGCGGCACGCGTCGAATATCGTCAAAGGTCAGCGCGACGAGCCGCCTGGATTGATTATCTTTGGTCGCCACAAGCGCTTCGCGACCAATGAAATTTTCTTTGCCAAGCGCGACGGCAAAGCCGAGCCCTGCTTCCCATGGAGTGGTTTCGGAATTGATCTCGCCGCCCCACGCTCGATAACCCTTTTCGAGGCGGAGCGACTCGATGGCTTTGTAGCCGCAAGCCACCAACTGATGCGGCTTACCGGCGTCAATCAACGTTTCCCACAGAACGGAACCAGATTCGGTGGGCCCGTAAAGTTCCCAACCCAACTCTCCGACATATGTAATCCGAGTTGCGCGCACCGAAATCCCGCCAATTATTAACTCGTGAGAGTGCATGAACTTGAACGCGTCGTTCGATAGATCATTTGGTGTGAGCCCCGAAAGAATTTGGCGAGCCTTTGGCCCCCACAACCCGAAGCAGACATAGTCGCCGGTGACGTCTTCCATTTGGACGTCGGCAAAATCCAACTCTCGTCGCTGCTTTTTCAGCCAGCCAAGATCATGGGTACCGAATGCGGTACCGGTGACGATGAAAAACGATTTGTCGCCCGTTTGGGTCACGGTGAAATCGCATTCGATTCCTCCCCGGGTATTGAGCGCTTGGGTATACACGGCCCTACCGATTCCGCGTACAACATTGTTTGCACAAACGATATTGAGATATTCGCCAGCGCGTTCGCCACTCACTACAATTTTTGCGAAACTCGACTCATCAAATAGTCCTGCCGACTTGCGGGTTGCGAGATGCTCGCTTACCGTCGCCGATGACCAATTCACTCCTGCCCAGCCAAATGGACGAAGCGAATCATCTGTGGCGTGCGGGATGTAGTAATTAACGCGCTCCCAACCAGCCTTCTCGCCAAACATTGCGCCAGCATCACGATGCCATGAATACACCGGCGATGTGTTGAGCGGTCGCGCGCTTTGCCTTTCCTCTCCTGGATAGTGAATGTCGTAATACGATTCGTAATTTTCTTGCACCCGCTCCATGGTGAACGACGGCGACTGGTATGGCCCGCCGAAGCGCCGAATGTCCATATGCCACACGTCGGACTGCGGCTCCCCTGAAACCACCCACTCCGCTACAACTTTGCCGATTCCGCCAGCCCCCGCGATGCCATGAGCGCAAAACCCGGCGGCAACGAAGAAACCACCAACCTCGGTCTCTCCAAGACAGAATTCGTTGTCTGGGGTGAATCCTTCCGGTCCGTTGATGAAATTCTTCATTCCGATCTGTCCCATGATTGGCACTCTTCGCTGCGAGTTGACTGCAATCTCTTCAAAGCGATTCCAATCCGGATCCAATAGTCGCGAATTGAAATCGGCCGGAATGTCGTCAACTTGTTCAAGGCTCGCTGTCCACGGTTGGGACGTGCGCTCGTACCCACCCATTAGTAGGCCGCCGACCTCCTGTCGGTAATACACAAGGTTGTCTGGATCGCGAAGGGATGGCATTCGAGGCGCGGTCTTGTCCAGAAAGTTTTCCGTGATCATGTATTGGTGACTCATCGGCACAATCGGAATTCGCACCCCGACCATGCGCCCAATTGATGGGGCATACATGCCTCCGCAGTTGACAACTATCTCGCACTCGATCTCGCCGCGATCGGTGATGACCTTGGAGACGTGACCGTCAATGGCGATTATGTCGAGCACCCTTGTATTTGTCACAATGCGGACACCTCGTTGGCGGGCGCCACTGGCCATTGCATGTGTCAACTGCGACGGATCGACATCGCCATCCGAAGCCATGTAACAGGCGCCGACGATGCCATCAAGATCAATTAGTGGAAATAGTTCTTTGGCTTCCGTACCGGAGATCTCGCTCAGGTCCAGATTGAACGTCTTAGCCCATCCAATTTGTCGGCGAATCTCTTCCATCCGCTCTAGCGACGACGCCAATTTGATACTTCCGGTCTCCCTCCACCCAGGCGGAGATTCCGTCTTTTCGAGTTGGCGATAGAGCTCGACAGAGTGCATGTTCATTTTGGTCAGCGTTGGGTCGGCCCGCAGTTGACCGACGAGGCCAGCGGAATGAAACGTCGATCCGCTCGTTAATTCGTTTCGATCCAGCAGCAGTACATCGCGTTCGCCAAGTTCGGCCAGGTGATATGCCACCGATGTGCCGCCAACTCCTCCGCCGATGACGATCACCCTTGCTCGTTGCGGCAAGTTCGATGACGACATAGAAGAAATGTATCCTGTCGCTGTGGTCGCCGGAGTAAACGAGAATTTTGGCGAGTTGCTCGACCAAGTTCCGTTACTTCGTGATCGAACCGCCGTCCATGAATTGTCGGGCGGATTAACAAACCGCAATCTGGCCATCGATACGCCGTCCGGCAAATACGTCGCCAGAGTTTCCAGCAACACATCGTCGATGTTGACCATCGATCGGGACAGCGAATACGAGAACTCGAAAATCGCCGCCGAGGCCGGAATTGGCGCTCCAGTTCACGATTACATTCCGAGAAAGGGTTTGCTCGTTATCGGATACCTCGAAGGGCACACCTACAATCCGACCGATGTAGCCAACAATCTTGACCGCATCGCTCAAAGTTGTCGCACTTTGCACAACGCCAAACCATTTGTCAGCAACTTCAATATGTTCGACATCCAACAGGGCTATCTGCGCAGCGTTCAAGAAAATGGTTTTCGATTGCCGGACAATTACCTGAACTATCTGCCCAAGGTAAAGCTCATGAAATCGGCTCTGAAGGTTCTTGACGAGCGGACCGTGCCGTGCAATAACGATTTATTGCCCGCCAACTTCATCGACGATGGACAAAAGATTTGGATCATTGATTACGAATACTCCGGCAACAACGATGCGTGCTTTGAATTGGGCAACATCTGGTCAGAGGCAACGCTCGAGTATGACTGCCTGACCGAACTAGTCGATGCGTATTACCAACGACATCGACCGGAGAAACTGGCGAGAGCGTGGTTCCTTGCCTTGATGTCCAAGTATGGATGGACTCTGTGGGCTTCGATCCAATGTTCAATTTCCAGTTTCGATTTTGATTTCTGGACGTGGGGAATGGAAAAGTTTGATCGGGCCAGGTCAGATTTTGAGAGCAAGCGATTCGACGAAATGCTTGAGTTGGTTACTCAGCGCACGAATTAGCCCGCAGATACAGCGAAACTCTCCCGCCGCACGGTCATCGCCTCGAGCACCTCCGGGATTGGCGTCACCCCGATGCCATTTCCGGTTGGTACCTCTATATAGCCGTTATCCAGCACAAAGGGCTTTGTCACATCCTTGGCAAAGTATCTGTCGGACGCCGAAGTGTCTCCCGGGAGCGTAAATCCTGGCAAAGCGGCCAACGCCAAATTGGCTGCGCGGCCTATTCCGGTCTCGAGCATTCCGCCGCACCACACCGGGATACCTCGCGAAAGGCATAGATCATGGATCTTGCGAGCCTCGAGGTACCCACCGACTCGACCTGGTTTGATGTTGATGATTGAGCACGCACCTAGATCGAGTGCGCCACGAGCGACCTCGCAGGAAGTAATTGATTCGTCCAAACAAATTGGCGTTTTGATTTTTTGTGACAATTCGACATGACCCGCTAGATCTTCTTCGGCAAGCGGTTGCTCGATAAGCAGCAATCCGAACTCGTCCAACTTTGCGAGGTGCTTTGCATCGGACACGGTGTATGCCGCATTCGCATCAACCTGCAAGAGCATGTCTTGGCCAAAGTTTTTTCGAACCGCCCGGACTAATTCAAAGTCATGTCCAGGTTCTATTTTCAATTTGATTCGAACATATCCCTGCTTGCGGTACGCGGCCACCACTTCAATGAGTTGATCGATCGTCGGCTGAATTCCGACAGATACACCGGATGCGACACGGGTCTGGGTGGCACCCAGATAACTGGCCAACGATCGTTTCGCACAGCGAAGTTGATGATCGAGCAGTGCGGCCTCAACTGTGGCCTTCGCCATGAAGTTTCCCCGAATCGGAGCCGCCGCGGCGACGAAGGTCTCGGCCGTCGAATGTTGATTCAAAAGCGGCAACAAGTAACGGCGAATCACCTCCTCGCAGCCGTCAACAAATTCCGATGAATACACCGGACTGGCCATGGCGACGCATTCGCCCCAGCCCTCCTGGTCGTCACTGAGAACATGGACGTATAGCAGATCGCGATCTGTTTCTACGCCAAAAGATGTGCGAAATGGCGCGACCAGATTGATATGGGCACGAACTAATTCGATGCCTCGAATTGCCATGGCTAAGCCTGCCCATTATTGGTCGAAATGACATATTCGGATTCGTCGGTGAAACCACGGACTTTGGCGCCTGGCCTCAACAATAATTGAAGTAACTCTCGCTGACTTGTCCGCCAATCGAGCGCGGCTTGGTGGTCCGTTCGGCGAAGCATTTCAATATCTCTGGGCGTGGGCACAACAACGTCGCCCATTTGGGCAACGGCTAGTGCGCCGGTTGGCGGGCCACCGTTCTCCGACACGTCCCATTTCACGTACAGTCGGTCGCTGCGGTCGCCAGCATTGATCGAGTCAGTCAATTCGCCGTAAAAGTTCTCGTGGTACGAAACTACATTGGCACCGAGCTTGACCAGATTGAACCAAGCGTTTCGACGTACCAAAGGATCAAAGGTCCACCCAATCGCCTCATATCCGCGCGACTGGGCCCAATACCACTGATGCTTCTTCAGAATTGCACCTATTCCTGCACCAGCATTGGCTTTGGCAATTCCGGTGACATGTGAATGCAGAGTCCCGCTGTCGGAAGCCATGGCAAATGATGCTCCCACGACCTGACCTTCGAGCCGAGCAATTGCGCAGTAGCCGCCGCAATGCAGGGATGCAACGATGACTTCGTGAGGGACCATCGATGGAATCTCCCATACCTGATCAAATAATGCAGAAGCATCCGCCGTCTGTGCCGCGGTGACCACTTGCTCGACTTCGATCCCGGCCGACATTGGTGCCCACGCTACCAATAGGCAAAGATGGGGACTATGGGCGTCGTCGTTACAGTCATCGATCATCCAATTGCAGCCGAGGCCTTGACGCACCTTCGAGACGTCAATACGTCTAATCAATTTTTTCGCGCCGAGATGCGCAGATTGTCGCTGATCATTGTCGCCGAAGCTGCAAGAGCGCTTCCAACAACCAAAGTTCGTGTGACGACGCCATTGGCCGAAACAAGCGGAGCACGAATATCGCAGCGACCGGTTCTCGTCCCAATCTTGCGCGCAGGTCTCGGCATGTTGCCGGCGGCAATGGAGTTACTGCCAGATGCCGACATCGCAGTCGTTGGAGTGCAACGAGATGAAGAGACGCACGCACCGAGCGAATACGTTGCAAAATTACCTGCACGTTTGGACGGTCGACATTGCATTGTGCTTGACCCGATGCTTGCCACCGGCGGTTCACTCGAGCATGGGTGTCGCTTGCTGGCCAACCGCGGCGCTCCCGAACCGATCATTATTGCCTGCGTCTTGGCCGCCCCGGAAGGAATCGAGTTGTTGAAGAAGTCAGGGATGGGACTGCACATTGTCACCGCATCGGTCGATGAGCGTCTCAATGAGAATGCATTTATCGTTCCGGGATTGGGCGACGCAGGCGACCGCCAGTTTGGTCCACCAAAGTAGCCAACTTGGTCCGCTAACCGAAGAACGTGTTGGCAACATCCTGAAATAAATTGAGATCAACTGTTCGCGTCTTGCCAGAAGTGACGGTCATCGATTCTCGTTCGATCTTGCCGCATCGCAGAACGACCATTTGGCCAAACGCTTTGTCGTGTGCCGCGTCCACGACGGCCAAACCAAATCGCGATGACAAAACTCTGTCATAAGCGCTGGGAGTACCTCCCCGCTGGATGTGTCCCAATTGAACAACTCTTGATTCGAATCCCGTTCGCACCGACAATTCTGGACCAACGATGTGGGCGATATCGCCTAGCAGCTCGTGTCCGTATCGATCAATCTTGCGCGCTGGAACAACAAGGTTGCCAGCAATCGGAAGCGCACCTTCGGCGACGACCACCACGGACGCATACCTGCCACGAGAGTGTCGCCGAGACACGATTGCCGCGACCTCGTCAATATCGAACGGCACCTCGGGAATAAGAATTGCCGTTGCACCTCCGGCGATTCCCGCATACAGCGCGATCCAACCAGCATCGCGACCCATCACCTCGACAACCATGACTCGATCGTGACTCTCAGCGGTGGTGTGCAAGCGGTCGATCGCGTCGGTTGCGATCTGTACAGCGGTTTGGAAACCAAAAGTCATGTCGGTGCCAACCACATCGTTGTCAATTGTCTTTGGTACACCGATGACGGGCAGACCATGTTGCTCATGCAAAATTGACGCCACCGTCAACGATCCATTGCCCCCGATGACAATCAATGCATCAATACGAAGAGCAAGTAGCGCGGCCCTGACTCGTTCGACGCCATCAGTTGAGTCGAGCGGGCTACCCCTCCTCGTACCCAGAATCGTTCCGCCTCGCGGCAGAAGACCCCTTATTGATGAGGACGTAAGTTCGGTGTAGCGCTGCTCGAGTACCCCGTCCCACGAGTCGTAAAAGCCGATGATCGAGTCGCCGAAACTTGTTTCCGCTTTGCGCGTAATCGCGCGAATGACGGCATTCAGCCCAGGGCAGTCGCCGCCCCCCGTCAGTACCGCAAGTCGCATGCCATAAGGCTACGGGCTTCCCCCCGTCGGATTTATCGGACGATGGTCCGACATCTCCATAGAAAATTGTCTAAGTTTGTCGGATGGCCCACAAAATCACCGAGACCCTACTTAAACGCAACGCCAAAGACATGCGTATCAACTTGGCAGAAAGGTTGTTTCAATTTCGCCAAAAAAATGAACTGAGCCAGGCTCGTTTAGCAGAACTTGCCGGCGTTGACCGCAAAACGATTAACCGCATTGAAAATGGTCACTTTTCACCAGCTTTGGACACGATCGTGCGACTCTGTGTCGCACTAGGCGTCAAGCCTGCTGACTTGCTGCGACCATAAAGGCTGGCGTTTGCAATATTTAACTAGTGTTACGATCCAATTCATCGTCCACCACTGGAAATAGGGGAAACTTCACATGAGCAAGGCAAACGAAGAGTTGACATCGCCACCAGCGCGAACGGGATATAGCCGACGAGATTTTATTCGTGCCGCCTCAATTGTTGGAATTGGAATTCCGCTGGTTGGGTTAGCTGCTTGCAGCAGTGACAGCAACTCGAGCGACACTACGGCAGTTGATACAACACCAAGTACAGAACCATCGGTAGCGGTGACGCTGCTTCGGGTTGGCATGAATAAGCCGCTCCAAGAAGTTGGACCGTATACGACTGCTGATCAGGGTGGTCTTGGAATTCTGGGCAACGCGGGTGAATATCTTTGCTTCTCCAACAACAGCTTCGAACTTGAGCCTCGAGTGGCAGAGAGTTGGGCTGCAAATAGCGATAGCACTGTTTGGACCTTCAAGATTCGCCAAGGCATCACCTTCCACAATGGCCAGGCTCTCGACGCCGAAGACGTTGTTCAGACGTTTTTGAAGCACCTCGATGAGGCCAATAAGTCTCAGGCCGCCGGTGCCCTTTCAGGAATATTGCAGGCAGCCGGAGTAAAGAAGGTCGATGACTACACCGTTGAGTTCACGCTCGATGCACCCACTGGTGGCTTTCCATTCATCGTCAGTTCGGACACGTACAACCTAATTATTCTTCCGCGTGACTGGACAAGCAACTGGACGAGCGACTTCATTGGCTGCGGTCCATGGATCATGGAGAGCTACTCGGTTGAGGAAGGCGTCACATTCAAGCGGAACCCGAACTATTGGGACCCAACTCGTCAGCCGGCATTCGAAACGATGGAGTGCACCTTCTTTACATCTGGAGCCTCGAGTGTCACCCAATTGTTGGCCGGCGAACTTGATGCTGTGACTTTCGTTGACCCGACTGCAGCCACATCACTGCCGACGGATCAATTCACGCTTCAGATTGCCAATACGATTACTCACCTCCAGGTTCACTTGGGATGTGATGCAGGCGTGTTCAAGGACAAGCGAGTCCGCCAGGCCGCGGCATTGACATTGGATCGCCCCGCAATTATCGACGGACTACTTCAGGGATATGGTGACCTTGGAAACGACAGCCCGATGGCGCCCGCTTATGCGACTACCGACCAATCGGTTGAGCAGCGTGTCAAAGATATCGCCAAAGCCAAAGAATTGATGGCCGACGCAGGCGTTGCCGATGGCTTCGATGTCACCTTAGAGAGTTTCAAACGGGATGATATTGACCTTCTCGGTCAGGTAATCCAATCGTCGTTTAAGGAGATTGGCATTAATGTCACCCTCAATATCACCGAGGGATTCGGCTATTACGACCAGGCTTGGTTGAACTCGGAATTGGGTATCACAGACTACGGACACCGAGGTATCCCGAACGTGTACCTCAATCGCGCCTACAAGAGCACGGGTGACTGGAACGCCGCGCACTATAAGAGCCCTGCTTTCGACGCGGCCGCCGACAAATTCATGACGTCAGCCGACTTTGCCGTGCAACAGGAAGCCTCGAAGGAGATCCAAGAGATCCTCCTGGAAGACACACCAATTATCACTCCTTACTTTGCCAACACCATTACACCGGTATCGAACAAGCTGGTGGGTTTCCGCACCACTGGGATGGGACACTTCGACGCCGCCGGCGCAGTAATTATCTGATTACTCTGTCTTTTACTTGACCGCTCGGTAGGTCAATGGCGCGATACATCATCAGACGATTGCTACTGGCAGTAGTAACGCTGTGGCTGGTTACGGCCGTGGTCTTTTTTACCACTCACATACTCCCGGGAAACGTAGCCCTGCGCATTCTTGGACCGTTTGCCCAACGAAGTGCTATCGATTCACTCAACGAGGAACTTGGGATGAATCGCCCAGTTTTTACTCAATACACGGACTGGATCGGCGGTGTACTTCACGGCGATCTTGGGACTTCGTTGAAGTACAACCAACCTGTGGCCAAAATCCTCTTTCCGGCACTTGTTTACTCGCTCAAACTTGCAGCACTGGCGTTTGTCCTACTCGTGCCGTTGAGCATTCTTGGCGGAATTGTCGCCGCATTGAATCGTGGCAAAATCGCTGACAGAATCATTACGATCGGTGGACTGTCGGCGGCGATGGTTCCCGAATTTGTGTGGGCGGTAATCCTTGTTCTCGTATTTGGAATTCAATTTTCACTGTTTCCAGTCACCGCCATACCAAAAGATGGAGCGTCCGTATTCGGGCAGATCTATCCGCTTATATTGCCAGCGATATGCCTCGTGCTCGTATTGTTTGGCTATGTTGCGCGAATAACCCGTGCAGGCGTTATTGAAGCGCTGGACGCCGACTACACGCGGACCGCCGTTTTGAAAGGTATTCCTCGTCAGCAAGTCATTCGCAAACACGTTTTACGCAACGCTCTCTTACCAACCATTGCGGTGATCGCGAGCCAGATCAGTTATCTCGTCGGAGGACTCGTCGCTGTGGAGATCATCTTCAATTACCCAGGGTTTGGACTCGCATTGCGAACTTCGGTTACATACCGTGACTTTCCGATGCTTCAGGCATCAGTACTAGTTGTTGCCGCAATCATCGTTTTGGTTCAAGTCTTGGCCGACATCATTTTCATCATTCTCAATCCGCGGATAAGACAAAAGGTCTCAAATTGACTGACCCCGGCAGTCCGCTCATTGCGACAGATAAAGTCGCGCGCGGCGAACGGATCAAGGTTCGTCGGGAACGACTGGCCCTGCTGCGCAAGAACAAGGCATTCATCGCTGGCGTTTTGCTGTTGGGATTTTGGGTGATCTGCTCCATCGTCGGCAACCTTGTTACTCCGCACGACCCACGACAAATAAACCTTATGGCGACCAATCTGTCGCCGTCTGGCACTAACTTTTTTGGAACCGACAGCCTCGGCCGCGATGTATTCTCGCGCGTCATTGTTGGTGCTAGACCGATTTTGTTTATGTCCATCGGTGCCACAGTTATTGGTACCGTACTTGGCACCACTATTGGTCTTATCGCCGGCTACTACAAGGGAGTAGTCGACGCACTAATTATGCGACTCGTTGATGCGCTTTCGGCAATTCCGGTGATAGTCCTGGCGCTACTTGCCGTAGCCACGCTCGAGCGCCCATCTAACTTCCTCACACTCGTCATCATCGGCATCGTCTTTACTCCAATCATTGCCCGCACTGTTCGGGCGGCGGTCCTTGGTGAAACCGAACTTGACTATGTGGCAGCGGCTCGCTTGCGGACCGAGAAAGTTCCGTACATATTGGCAGTCGAGGTACTACCAAATGTGCTGCCGCCAATCATCGTCGAATTCACGGTGCGGCTTGGCTATGCCATATTTGCGATAGCGACATTGTCTTTTCTTGGCGCCGGAGTTCAAATTGGATCTCCCAACTGGGGATCCCAAGTTGCGGAACACTATTCAAAGATGTACGGAGGCATTTGGTGGTCGACGATGTTCCCTGCGGGGGCCATCGCCACCCTGGCAATCGGAGTCAACCTCATTGCCGACGGACTGATGGAAGTATTCGATTTATGACCACGCCAACGCTTGAACTGATCAACCTTGAGGTTGCCTACCGTGTGCGAGGTATTGATCGATCTGTGCTGCGCGGAGTTTCGTTGGCAATCGCCCCGGGTGAGGCGTATGGACTAGTCGGTGAGTCCGGCTGCGGTAAGTCGACGGCGGCGTTCGCGGCGATGCGTTATCTCCCGCGCAATGGATCGATCACGAGCGGGTCGATTCAATTTGAAGGCAGAGATTTAGTGACGATGAACGGCGCCGAAGTACGAAATCTACGTAGCAACGCAATTTCGATGGTTTACCAAAATCCAATTGGGGCGCTCAATCCAACCATTCGCGTTGGTGATCAAATCACCGAGGTGTTCAAGCTCAACGGTCTAAGCGCCTCGGACGCTGCTGCAAAAACAGAACAAGCGTTGGTCCATGTTCAAATTGCCGATCCGTTGCGTGTGATGCGCCGCTACCCACACCAACTCTCGGGAGGTATGGCGCAACGCGTAGTCATCGCTATGGCCTTGGCCTCAAATCCGCGGCTACTCGTACTTGACGAACCGACCACCGGCTTAGATGCGACAGTCGAAGCCGAGGTGCTCGACCTTGTTCGCACACTTCGTTCGGAAACCGGCACTTCAGTTCTATTTATCAGTCACAATCTCGGCGTCATTCGCACGATGTGTGACCGAGTCGGAGTGCTGTATGCCGGCACGATCGTCGAAGAAGGTGAAACACAAAAAATTCTTTCCAATCCCAGTCATCCATACACCGTTGGTTTGCTCCGCTGTATTCCAAAGGGCGGACTACAAAAACGCCAGTATCGCCTGGACACGATTCCCGGCTCACCACCTTCACTCGGTGCAGAGTTAACCGGTTGTGTGTTCGTCGATCGTTGCACCATTGTCCAAGACATTTGTCGTAACGAGACTCCCCCGCTTTTTGACCTCGGTGGTGGACACTTCAGTCGCTGCTTCTTTCATGAGCAGGCGGTCAACTTGCCGCGCAGCACTGAAGGCACGGGAGTTGCTCAACGTGGCGGAGAATACGTGTCGAACACAAATGAATCGCTGCTCGCGCTCAATCACGTGACCAAAACTTTCAAGCAGGATGGCAACGATGTCAGAGTGTTAACCGAAATTGCATTGCACTTGGGCGCCGGAGAAACGCTCGGGCTTGTCGGCGAATCGGGCTCCGGAAAAACAACACTCGCCCGCCTCGTGCTCGGCTTGACGGATCCAGATCCGGGAAGCACCATTTCATTAGACGGAACTTCACTCGGCGCATCGCTTGCCGATCGCAACGCCGCAGAGGTTGGCGCGGTGCAGATCGTTTTCCAAAATCCAGACTCCGCCCTCAATCGACGACACTCCGTGACTCGCATCGTTGCTCGGGCAGTTGAAAAATTATCGGGATTGTCAAAACACTCGGCAAACGAGCGCGCACGAAAACTGCTCACCGACATGAGCGTGGACCCACTGCTCCACAGCGTGAAGCCCGCTCAACTGTCAGGCGGCCTAAAACAACGCGTCGCCATTGCCCGCTCGTTTGCCGGCAACCCACGACTTGTCGTTTGCGACGAACCCACGTCGGCACTTGACGTCTCCGTTCAGGCAACGATTCTGAACCTGCTGGCCGATTTACAGGCAGCCGAAAACGTGAGTTATCTGTTCATTTCGCACGACCTTGGGGTTGTTCGGTATCTGTCCGACCGCATCGCCGTCCTCTACCTCGGTCGAATCATGGAACTTGGGCCCGCCGAAACCGTGTTCCATGGCCCACACCATCCCTACACGGAGGCACTTGTGTCGTCGATTCCGGTGATCGACGGCAGTGCCCGTGAACGGATTCGTCTCGGTGGCGAGATACCGAGCCCCGCCAATCCCCCACTGGGTTGCGTGCTCCACCCACGCTGCCCGAGGATGGCCGGTAGTGGAGTCGAACATCTGTGCACCAGCCAAGAGCCAGAGCTCGCGGAAGTGGAAGCTGGCCACTTCATGCGATGCCACATACCGATCGGTCAATTACGTCAGATACAGCGACCCTCCTGACCTGACCTGACTTGCATTGTCAATAACTGCTCCCTAAAGTTCATCAATCAGTTGGCATCACCGTGGTGTCATTTCGGGGAACAGGGGAACTAAATGAAATATCTGTTTAAGGGCGGTCGCCGCAAGGTTGCTGCTGTAATGGCCATCGCGCTGGTTGGGTCACTTAGCCAAGTGTCTTCAAGCGGTGCATCGCCCGTAGTGTCAGCCAAGTACGGCGGAACCCTTTCAATAGGTGTTTTCGACTCGTTTCCTGGCTATTGCATGGCGGACAACCTTGCCAACTCGGCGCTCATGGGTGCTCGCACCATTTATGAGACCTGGGTTGAGCAGCGTTCCGACGGCAAAATTGTGCCATACCTACTTAAGTCGTGGACACATAGCGCCGACAACAAAGTCTGGAGACTAGCTGTTCGTGACGGAATTAAATTCCATGACGGCACAAAAGTCGATGGTCAGGCATTGGTCACCAACCTTCAGGCCCTTCGTGGTGTGCTCACCTTGCAAGGCAAGGCACCATCACCGGGAACCGCCGGTGGATTCACCGCCAACATCAACAAGGTGACATTGACAACTGCAATGACAGTAACGATAGAGTTGTACAAGGCTGAGGCAGATTATCCAGGCTCGCTGTATGCATCGGGTCGATTTTTTGCTCGTGCACCAAGCCAGATTTTGAGTGGTGCAAAGTGTTCGACCACACCGATCGGTACTGGACCATTCAAGTTGGTCTCCACCGAGTTATCCAAACTTGTGGTCACCAAGAACACTGACTACTGGCGCAAGACAGCTACCGGTGGCAAATTGCCATACCTCGATGGAATGACCTTTACCTTCCTTTCCGAGGTATCACCTCGCGTTCAGGGTGTAAAGAGTGGTTCGCTCGATGCCGTTATGTTCTCGTCGGCTGGAGAAGCCAAGCAAATCATTGACATTCGGAATGTTTCCAAGGTCACAACGATTCTTTCGCCGCCCGACTATTATCCGTCGTTCTGGTTTAATCACAAGATCGCGCCAATGAATAGCTTGAATGCGCGACTTGCCGTCTCCTATTCCTTAGACCGGGCGAAGTTTGTCAGGGTTCGCCAAAAGGGTTTGGGTGGAGTACCAAAGAGCATCGTTGGACCAAACAACATCATGTATAACGAGACTGGTTACCAAAACTTCGATCTAGCCAAAGCGAAGAAGTATGTTGCCGCATATAAGGCCGAGACAGGCAAGGACCTTGAATTCTCGATACCGTATACCAGTGGTTCCGTAGAATCGCTTGCTAATGCTCAGATGATTAAATCGTTCGCAACGGCAGCGGGATACACAATAAATCTCACTCCGTTCACGACGGCTCAAATCATTCAAAAGGCATTCCCGCAGCAGTTTCAGGCGATGTTTTTGACGCTGATGGAAGGTACGGGAACAGCTTTCATCTTCCCGTTCATCGTCAGCGATATGTCGGGTGGCAACCCGTCTGCAGTGTTGAAAGGAAC
>JBDTPW010000022.1:0-2812 GCA_039932495.1 Ilumatobacteraceae bacterium | reverse complement strand
ACTACAAGAACACGCTTTTTGACTTTGATCGATATCGCCGCCCCGAGATGTACGGTCCGATCACCGCACAACGTGGAGCAAGCACCGGTGAATCAAACTGATTACTAGGTTGGCAAGGGGGTACCGATGGAAAAGACCATAATCTTCAATTGATCACAGTCGACCACTCCCTTGCCGTAGAAGCGAACGCCACCCCATGTCAACTCCAAACCGAAATTGGACGTCGCATCTGACCCGGGAATGCCAGTGAATTTGACAAGATCGATAGTCATGGTCGGCCGAGTCTGGCGCTGCCACGACAGATACGCGCGCAGAGTTTCTCGATTAAGAGGATCGAACATGGATTCACCCCGGAAACCGAGCGGGAGGCTGCCACTGTTGCGCAAGTCACTGGAAAACCATTTGAAGGAGTTCTCATCGGCAATGAACTGAAGTGGGTCTCCCTTCGGCAAAGAGTAAGCGGCAGCAAAATCTATGAGGATCGATCGCACCTTGATCTCGCTGCAATTGAGCAGGACGTTTTCCGAGCGACTTGTAGGGCGTGGGCATGAAGGTGTTTCAAAAGGTACCGCGACGCAAACGGTCGTCGTGCTTTCGAACGGTTGTGCATCGCCCGAGGAGCACGCGCCTAAGACCATGGCGAGGCACAAGGCCATCATGGACCTAGGCGGAGAAAGCCAAAACCGTTGCACAGATAACCTTAAAGATATTGTTCCGCGCGGAAATTGCTGAGCGTCCCCGTGAATTACGCTGAGATCGACCTTGAATCTGTAATCATTCGACAAAACGACTAGCCTGACCAGCAGCAGGTTTACAAAATGTAAAGAGAATCATCAACCGCGGTATCCGTTAAGCGGGACAAGGGGCAGGTTGTGACTGTAAACGAAAGCGATACTCAACACCCCGACACCGTTGTCGCCGACGTCAACTTCCAACTCAATGGCCAGCCCGTGTCGGTGAGGTCAGATCACCCTCACTTGCTCGCCGCCCTACGCGAGGAGTTGGACCTCACATCACCGAAGGATGGCTGTTCCCCCACAGGACAATGCGGGTGTTGCACCGTCCTCGTCGATGGCAAACCGATTGTCAGTTGTCAACAATCATTGACAAAAATTGCCGGCTCCTCGATCACCACATTGGAAGGAATTGCCGAAGAGGAACGCAAACGATACGCCGATGCATTTGCCGCATGCGGAGGGTTGCAATGTGGGTTCTGCATACCCGGAATCATCGTGCGGGCAAAGGCACAGGTCGATAAAAAAGGTTCGTCGCTCAAACGCGAAGACATGGCTCGTCACCTCGGGGCACACCTCTGTCGATGCACCGGGTATGTGAAAATTCTAGACGCGATCGAGATGGTCGCCCGCGGTGAACAACCGGAACGAATTCCGACTGGTGGAATTGGAACGCGTAGCACGAAGTATGAGGCCGCTGAATTGGCCATGGGCGATCGCGGATATGTCGACGACATTCGAATCGACGGTTTACTTCACGCCGCACTTCACTTCACCGCCCATGCTCGCGCCGACGTTGTGTCGATAGACGTAAGTACGGCTGCTAAATCAGAAGGCGTCGTAGCGGTTTATACCGCGGCAGACATTCCGGGTGAGCTGATGGTCGGCATCATTCACAAAGACTGGCCCGTCATGATTCCGGTGGGAGGACGCACATCATATTCGGGTGATGTCTTGGCCATCGTCGTCGCCGACACAAGGCAGCACTCTCGCTATGCCGCCGAACAAATTGTTGTCGAGTATGCACAATTGTCACCGATCACAGATCCCGCTCTAGCAATTGCAAGCGACGACCCAAACAATCTTGCAGTGTGGCGGACAACATCAAACACGTTGAGCACAAGCGCTTATTCCCGTGGCGACGTGGCCGCCGCCCTTGCTTCGAGCGCCCACAAAGTTAGCGAAGTATTTCAAACGCAACGCGTCGAGCATGCCTTCCTCGAGCCGGAGAGTTCGCTCGCCGTGCCATCCTTGGTCGACGGCACACGCAAGATTCACGTGTACTCGGGCGGCCAGGGTATTTGGGATGACCGCAACGACATCGCCAGAGTGTTGGCGGTTCCCAACGAGGATGTAACAGTTGAACTTGTCACCAACGGTGGCGCATTCGGCGGCAAGGAAGACATGAGCAACCAGGCACATGCCGCGCTAGCTAGTTGGCTTCTAGATAAACCTGTCAAATGCACACTGTCCCGTGAGGAGAGTCTGCATATCCATGCCAAGCGACATCCGATCCGAATGGAATATCAGGCCGGATGTGACACCAATGGCATGCTCACCGCGCTGCATGTACGCGCCGTCGGCGATAGTGGGCCTTACGCCAGCGTGGGGATGAAAGTCTTGGAGCGAATGGCCGGTCATGCGAGCGGCCCGTATCATGTCCCAAACATCGATGTCGTAGCCATTGCCGCGCGGACAAATAATCCCGTCTGCGGAGCGTTTCGTGGCTTCGGGGCAAACCAGGCCCAATTTGCGATGGAGGGAGTCCTCGACCGACTCGCCGAAAAGGTTGGGATTTCCGGGTTTGAGATACGAATGTGCAATGTGATCAAGCCCGGAATGGTGTGGGGTCCCGGCCAGATCATGGATGACGGTTGCCTCGGTGCAATCGCCTGCCTTGAACAGATGCGTCCAAAATATGACGAAGCGCGAGCAGCTGGTAAGGCCGTTGGGCTCGGCTTCGGAATGAAAAATAGTGGGCTGGGAAATGGATTCAAAGAGGTCACCAAGGCGGTTATTCGATTCGAACAAGACGGCAGCATCGAGGTTCGTCACGGCTGGACGGAGATGGGTCAGGG
>JBDTPW010000021.1:0-2404 GCA_039932495.1 Ilumatobacteraceae bacterium | reverse complement strand
CTGTAAGCGGGATTGCCTTTACAACTCAACCAGTAGTGATAATTGTCGATTCCGGTGGCAACACGGTTACCTCGTCAGTGACCGTAACTGCAACTGCCAGCGGAGGGACTCTCTCGGGTTCCACTTCCGTGGCTGCGGTCAATGGTGTCGCCGCCTTTGGAAACCTGACGATCACAGGTGCGGCCGGAACCTATTCTCTGACCTTTTCAGCCAGCGGTTTGGGTTCAGCGACGTCAGCCTCGTTTGCGCTTACGGTGGCTGCGGTTCCTTCCGAGACCGAAGCTGTTACCAAAGTACTTTCGCCGACTGTTGACAACAAGATTGATGTTCAAGTTCAAGGCACGAGTACAACCGCAAATTTGAACATCTCAATCAATATTCCGAAGAATTCGCTAACTGAAGAGACCACGGTAAACGTGTTTTCGAATAGCCAAATCGCTGATATTGATGCCGGATTCGTCTCGATCAGAATTGAATCAAATAGGACCTCCGACAACTCGGAGGTAACAACATTCGCTAATGCAATTGAAATTCGAATTCCAACGACCGCTGTAGGTGCATCACCCGCCTGGTCGCGCGATGGTTTGACATGGACATTGCTGCCAAGATTGACCGAGGCTTTCTTGCCGGAAGGGCAGCTCGACGGATATTTTGTCAACGCCGATGGCTCGTATTCGTTCTTTACGCGTCACTTGACAACCTTTGGGCTGATGCGAACTCAGGCACCACTGACGCTGACTAGTTCGAATAGCGGACTAAAAGTTCATGAAAACGTTCAACTCTTGTATTCCGGCGGTACGGGGTCTGGCGCAATTATGTTCAAGAGTAAGAATCCAAAGGTCTGCTCAGTTTCGTCGGGAGGAATTGTCGCTGGATTGTCAATCGGCGAATGTTCTGTAACTGTTTCAAAACTCGGATGGGGTAGTTATCTGGATGCGACATCTGCGCCAGCAGTCTTTTCAATTAGCGCGGTCGGATTGACCAACACATTTGAAGGCTCGACATTCTCGTTCAAGCGCCATGCGGGCAGGACGACGATCAAAGTCAGTATGCCGATGAAGTACGCCAACAAATTGATCAAAATCGAGTGGGGAGTGAAGAAGGGTGGATCGGTGTTCTACGGCTCGTGGGGTAATACTCGCGCCAATTCTGCCGGAGTTGCCACCTTGTCGACTTCAAAAATTATCACGCTGAATACCTTCGTCAAAGCATCGCTTGGATCCAAAATAATTGCCAAGCGGGGAGTATTTGCCAACCTTTCGCCCTAGAGGCGTTGATCGCTAACGGACCCAGATCACTTTAAATTGCTCCGATACTTTGCCGTTGACCATCCATCGGTACAGATTTGTTCCAGGAGTTTCCATCGTTATCTCTTTCGATGAGCCTGGTGAACCTAAAGAACATTTGTCAATGTATGAAGCGTCGACCGAATACATTCGCGGTCCCGACGAGCCCAATCTTTTCCATTTTCCGTTCACAAATCCTTCCAGCGTCACCGAATCAGTCTGATACCCGCAGTATTTGAATCGTCCGACAGTTTGTGTACCGATGGGGCAGTAGGCGTAGTTAAAACCATCCGTTCGAGGAACCGGATTCACCGAACAGCTGGCCAATAGATCCAATTTGTCCGTTCGGCCCTCCCACACACGAAGTCGCAGAATGTCTTGTCCTTGGAGCGAGCTATTCACGTAGCGAGTGCGCTCCTTGTCAATCGTGATGCGTGCGTTTGGTGGGCAGAATCCATGAGTGTCGGCGCCTGCCATTAAATCGCAAGGCGCATCGGGAGTGTGACCAACTCCAAAGCCGTGGAATAGCTCGTGCACCCAGGTTGACGATGCAGAGTTGTCAAACTGATGCGATTCCCCCACGCATCGCCCGGCAAACGCCCCCTCTCTCCGCCAAATAGCCACCACCGCTGAAATGCCGGGTGTGTCGGCGAAACCGCACGCTTCACCATTACTGAAAATATTGACATCGACGAAAAATATGAAGTTCTTTCGATTTGGTCCAGGATTTTCTAACGCCAAACTTTCGGCCATGAGTTCGTCAGCCCTGCCATTTGAGGATTCGAAATCGGCGGTAGTGAACATCGACTTCAGGTACTGAATGTCGTAGCCGATCGGAGTTGTATCGATTGGAAGGCGCAAACCTAATTGGTTCTGCAAGTAGTTGTTGCCTTCGTCAAGCATCCCCGCGATGTAGCCATTCTTGTCATATCCATGATCGACGCCATCGGCGGGCACCACATAAATGGCCTTGACTTGAAAACCTGTGACGATGTCTTCTTGATCTGTCGTTGCGCGATACGTATTTCTAGTCAGTACCCATTGCAATCTTCCTTCCAACTTCATACAGGTATATGTCGCACCTCGATTGACTTCGATTGCTCGAACATGTTCACAAG
>JBDTPW010000020.1:0-2731 GCA_039932495.1 Ilumatobacteraceae bacterium | reverse complement strand
CGCACATTTGTAGATCGCGTCAACGACTACTCCGTGCATGTGCGTGGGCATCCACCCGGTTTCATCCTGATGCTTAAGGCAATGGAAGGAATCGGACTTGGCGGGGTTTGGCCACTCATCGTGCTCACTGGAATTTCCTGTGGCGTGGTGGCAATTGCCGTAGTGTGGACCGTTCATTTCTGGGTCGGGCAAGAGTGGGCTCGTCGTGCCGCACCGTTTCTCGTACTCTCTCCATCGGCGATTTGGATGGTCACTTCCGGTGACGCCATATTTTCCGCGATTGGAGCAGTCGGAGTTTTAGTAGCGACGTATGGGTTGTGCCGTCCTCCGCTTCGTGCCGTGATGTTTGGTTTGGTCAGTGGGGTACTGCTTGGATGGTTGCTCTTCCTCACTTATCTCGGCGCAATTTTCTTGTTGATTCCAATCGTGATAGTGATGGTCGCGGTTGTCAATCGGAAACCTGGAGCAGTGGCAGTGGGTCTTGGCGGCCTGACCGGCGGACTCTTCGTTTTATACACTTTTCGGTTTTTCGGTTTTTGGTGGTTCGATGGCGTCGAGGTCACCAAGCGCGAGTATCTCGAAGGATCTGCACAGTTTCGTGATTGGAGTTACTTCAAAATTGGAAATATAGGCGCCGCACTATTTGCGATCGGCCCGGCCACCGTGATTGGACTTGCGTCGCTACGACACCGCAGATTGTGGTGGATCGTGGCAGCCGCTGGTGGTGCACTGCTCATATCGCATTTTTCGCAATACACAAAGGCCGAGGTGGAACGGATCTGGCTGCCTTACTACCCGTGGCTAATTATTGCCGGCGCGGGTGCATGGGTGTTCGGTCGCCGGTGGATTGTCACCATAATCATTGCCTTGCAGGCGCTGTTCGCTATCGTTTTGCAGGCTGCATTGGTGACAAAATGGTGATCCGGCGCTCAGATCAGTCCGTTCGGTCGGGGACCAACGATGGTGCGCAACTCGCTTGTTTCAAATTCTCGCATTCCATCATCAAAGTTGACTCTCGCCCTGAATCCGAGTGCGCTAGTGGCCCGATGCGGACTGGCAAAGACATGGCGAACGTCGCCGAGCCGATATCCGCCGACCACCCGCGGGGCAGGACCGCCGACGGGTTGTAATGCGAGCGCCATGTCAAGGATCGATTGCGGATGACCCGAGCAAATATTGAAAACATCGGTGGTCAGCTCGGGTGCCCCGAGCGCGAGAAGGTTCGCGTGAGCGACATCAGAGACATGCACAAAATCGCGTCGCTGTCCACCGTCTTCGTAGATGAGCGGGCTTTCTCCGCGCTCGTAAGCGCTCCGAAAAATGCTGGCCACACCTGCGTAAGGAGTGTCGCGCGGCATACGCGGGCCATACACGTTGTGGTAGCGCAACGAAATGGTGACACTGCCCCGGTGCTCACGCGCATAGGCATTACACAAGCCTTCCTGCGCCAGTTTTGTAGTCGCATACACATTGCGTGGGTCGAGCCAGTGATCCTCCGGTACCGCCTCAGAGATAAGCGTAAGTCCACAATCCGAACAGAGTGGCTCATATTGGCCCGCGGCCAGATCCCGCTCGCGGCGCGGGCCGGGTCTGACGATGCCGTGGGCGTTGCAGCGGTATCGGCCCTCGCCGTACACGACCATGCTCGATGCCAGAACGATTCGGCCAACAAAACCGACGTCATGCAGCGCTCGCAGCATCGTTGCAGTACCGCCGTCGTTGCGGCTGACATAGTCGGATACATCGGCGAAGTCGACGCCGAGCCCAACTTTGGCAGCTTGATGACAAACCGCATCGACTCCGCCCAGCAAGTTGCGCCAGGTTTGAGAATCGCGCATGTCGCACCATCGATAACTTGCTTCGGGGTTCAGTCCAGCCGGAAGACCTTGATGCGCGGCGGGATCAAGATCATCGACCACTATCACTTCATGCCCAACCGCCACCATCTCGTCCACTATGTGCGATCCGATGAAACCAGCGCCGCCCGTCACCAACACCTTCATGATTGACTCCTTTTCGCTTGGTGATATTCGTGCCTGATGTCGTCCTTCCGGCTCTGAATGAAGCCGCCGCCGTCGAATGGGTTTTGCAGCGCATGCCCGACGGTTACCATCCAATTGTTGTCGACAACGGAAGTACCGACAACACGGCTGACCTTGCGCGGGAGATGGGAGCAACCGTGATCATCGAGCCGACACGGGGGTTCGGCGCGGCTTGTTGGACGGGACTCCAAGCAGCGACCGCCGCGGTCGTCTGTTTTATGGACTGCGATGCCTCGCTCGACCCAATGGCTCTGCCAGTTGTGGCCGGTTTTGTACTTCGCGGCGAGGCGGAGTTGGCGATCGGTTCGCGTGTTGCTGATCGCCGCGCGTGGCCGACCCATGCCCGTATTGCCAACCGCGTGCTCACGGCAGAGGTGCGTCGTCGTACCGGCCTTGATGTTGGCGACCTTGGCCCAATGCGCGCGGCACATCGCGAACAACTTCTCACACTCGATTTGCGTGATAGACGCTCTGGCTGGCCTTTGGAAATGGTGTTGTTGGCGCAGCGCGCCGGATGGCGAATTCGAAGTGTTCCAGTGCAGTATCACAGACGTGAGGGCCGCTCGAAAGTAACTGGAACAGTTCAAGGCACCATTCGAGCTGTTAGCGACATGAGCCGTTTGCTGCGCGACGACACGAGGCGCTAAGAGATGCATATTACAATCATCGCCAAGTCGCCGAAACCCGGT
>JBDTPW010000019.1:0-9576 GCA_039932495.1 Ilumatobacteraceae bacterium | reverse complement strand
GCGGAAGTCGTATCGTCGAGCAGCAGTACCGGACATCTATGGGCGATCGCTCTGGCCAAGGCGACGCGCTGTCTCTGACCGCCGCTTAGGCTTGCCCCGCGCTCGCCAAGTTCGGTGTCTAGCCCTGATTCGAATTTGGAAACGAACTCCGTCGCTGCAGCAACTTCAAGTGCATTCCAGACAATGTCGTCCGAAATATTGTCTCCGAGGGTGACGTTGAAACGCAAGGTATCGGCAAATACAAACGCTTCCTGGAACACCATGCCAATTCCACCTTGCATGACCTGTATAGAACCCTCGTCGATTGGAATCAAACCGGCAATGGCGTGTAGCAAAGTCGTTTTTCCCGAGCCGGTGGCTCCGACAATCGCGACGGTCATCGAGTTATCAATCGACATCGACAAATTCTTTAAAATGGACTGGTCGGCGTAGGTAATTGAAATATCGGCGACGACGATTGCCTTGCTCGCTGGTGTTGGGCCAATCCTTGCCCTCGGGTCTGGCGTTATCGGCTCATCGATTATCTGCCGAGTTCGATTCCAACCGCTCAGTGAATGTGGTACCTCGCTGAACACATAACCGATGATTCTCAACGGAAAAATGAGCAGCGTAAATAGGTATATAAAACTCGTCAGTTCGCCTACCGACATCGCACCGGATTGCACTCGATGGGCACCGACAACTAATAGGACTATGTTGACGAACGAAGGAATCGCGTCAAGCATCGCCTCAAATGTGGCCCGCAAAATCACGGCCTTTGTTCTGGCATCCTTCAATCGGCCGGTGATATGCGAGAGTCGCTCGGTTTCGCGCATTTCCGCGCCGAATGCCTTGACCACCATGACACCGTCAAAACTTTCGTGGACCGCTTCGGAAAGCAATCCAAGTTCATTCTGAGCGGTTTGATAATGGGTATCGATCCGTCGCTGGTAGCGAATATTGAGAATGAGTAGCAACGGAAAGACCACGATCGCAAGCAACCCAAGTGGGATGTCGACAACCAACAACCAAATTCCGGAAAAGACGAGCATCACAACGACTGCGGTGGCAAACGGCATCGGTCCGATCACAGAAACGGCGGCATCAGTGTCCACGCCTACTCTGGCAACCAAATCGCCAGTCATATGTTGTCGATGCCAGGTGGAAGGCTGGGCAACAATCCGTCGCAACACATCGATGGAAATTGACTCAGCGGTCCGCCAACTCGATGCTCCGGCAAAGCCACGCCGCAGGACAACCCCGACCGCGCGTAATAGTCCAATTCCTATTACTAGGACCCCTCCGATCAGCAATGCCCGCGTATCGGTTTCGCCCTCATTAAATCGAGGAAGGATGACCCGGTCGACCATCCAGCGGACGCCAAGGGCGGATGCGACCGTGCACAATCCAAACAGGGTGGCCCCTGATACCGCGGTAATGAACAACGGAGGGTGCACGCGTACGAGCGCCGATAGCAGGCGGTACGCACTTTGAAGTCGACTCTTGCTTTCCGGCAGAGCGGATTGCAGTTCGAATTCGGCGCTGGTTGCGGGCGTGGATACGTTACTCATGTCTCACTCTTTTCTATCAGTTTGTGGACCAAAAGTCGCCTACATTGCAACCAATGAAAATATTTGTTCGCATCATTCTTTCGATTGTTATTTTCGGAATTTGCGTGATGTGGATTTACGGACTCTTTTTCGCATCAAAAGAAGTCGTCAACAGAGTCGATGACGAACACTGGCGTGTTCAATCTGAAGAAATTTGTCAAATTGCAGAACATGAACGAGAATTGCTCATCGACTTACGCCTCGTTGGTCAATCTGGACCAAATGCTCTGGCCGAACGGGCGGACCTTGTGGATCTGGCCACCGACACCCTGGAAAATATGGTCAACTCGATCGCTGCGTTACCCGTGGCCGATGCAAAGGGCGCCGCAATCGTTCCGCTCTGGCTCGCCGATTACAGAATCTACATAGCCGACAGGCGAAGTTACACGGCGCTGCTGCGATCTGGATTCAACGAACCATTTGCCGAAAGCCAAGTGGAGCAGATACCGCTGAGTGAAAAATTGTCGACTTTTGCCGCGGATAATCATTTGACTTCGTGCAAACCGCCAGTCGATCTTTCGGTATAGCCAACCCATCCGTCCCCCGGCACAAATTGCTTGATCACCTTCGCAGGTGCACCGACCGCAATGCTGTAATCGGGAATGTCTCCGGTGACAACAGAGTTCGCCCCTATGACGCAATGCTTGCCAATGGTCGCGCCGGGTAGAACGACGGACCCATAGCCGATCCATGATCCATCACCAATCGAAACGGCTCGCTCAGGTTGAGTTTGCTGTGATATCGGAACGTCAATGTTCTCGTATCCATGGTTTTGATCGGTGATGTAGACATGGTGTCCCGTCCAAACGTCATTTCCGATGTCGATTGAGTAGTGACCGACGATCCCGCAGCCGCGTCCGATCAGGCAGCGGTCGCCAATTCGCACGACCGGATTGGTCAGGCATTCCTGACCGGGCATCATTCCGGCGGATAGAGCGACGTGTTCTCCGATCATCGTGAATTCGCCAATTTGGATGTAGCGCTCGTTGAAGATCGTCGTAGTTGGAAAACAGATGATGCTGTGAGACCCGAAGGCGCCGAAACGTTTGGCCCGACGGGAATCTGGACCGATAGCAGCGATCGAGACGAATTGCTTCCACAAGTCGGCGAGTACGTCACCAACCCACGTTCTACCGTTCATGTGCCGAGACTATCTCTATGCGCCGAGGATAACCTTGGGCAGATGTCGAAAGTAACCGTTCCGTCGATCATGGAAATGAAACACGAAGGACGGCGCATCACGATGGTGACCGCGTACGACGCCACATTTGCCGGAATCGTCGACGAGGCCGGAATAGACATCATCCTTGTCGGCGACTCGCTGGGAACGGTGGTGCAAGGCGTGTCGACGACGCTGCCCGTGACTTTGGACGATATGGAATACCACGTCAAGATGGTCGGCCGAGCCCAGCCAAACGCACTTGTTGTCGCCGATCTTCCGTTTGGCGCATACCAGGTGAGCCCGGCACAGGCCGTGGAAAGTTCAATACGGCTGATTAAGGCTGGTGCCGGCGCGGTCAAACTCGAGGGCGGAGTTCCGATGTTTGACACAATTTCGGCGATCTCCAGAGTTGACATTCCCGTGATGGGACACATTGGTTTAACGCCACAGAGTTACCACCGCATGGGCGGGCATCGTGTTCAGGGACGTCGAGAGGGGCGCGACGCGGGTGGTCGCGAACGATTGCTCGAAGATGCGCACGCGATCGAACAGGCCGGTGCGTTTTCAATGGTCATCGAAGGTGTCCCTCGCGACCTGGCCGCCACAATTACTCACAAAGTAAGTATTCCAACTATCGGAATTGGAGCAGGACCGGAATGCGATGGGCAAGTGCTCGTTCTTCACGACATTCTTGGTTTGACAACCCGTCGATTGAAATTCACAAAGTCGTTTGCCAACGTGAGGGAATCCAGTATTGCCGCGTGCAATCAATTCGCCATGGACGTGCGAAACGGCACTTGGCCGGATGATTCCCACTCTTTTCACTAAATCAGTAGAGGTTCGAAGGTGGCGTCTTGGCCTCGCTCAAGGATCGCCCCTCGCACTTGTTCCGACGATGGGAGCCCTTCATGCGGGTCACGAACAACTGATTCGCAAGGCCCAATCCGTTGCGCCGAATGTCGCGGTATCCATATTTGTCAATCCCCTGCAATTTAACGATCCAAAGGATTTGGAAGAATACCCGCGGACGCTTCATCAAGACATCGATATCTGTCGAACACTTGGGGTCACTGCAGTCTTTGCTCCGGCAGCGGACGATATGTACCCGCCCAATTCGGACTCCATTGTCAGCGCGGGTTTATTAGGAGCCATGTATGAAGGTGAGCATCGGCCGGGGCACTTCGACGGAGTACTGACAATCGTCGATCGATTTTTCGCTTTGATCAAGCCAGATTTCGCCGTCTTTGGAGAAAAGGACTACCAACAACTCGTTGTAATCCGGCAAATGGCTCTCGCACGATATCCAGGAATCGAGATCGTTGGCGTACCGACGGTCAGAGATCCCGACGGGCTGGCAATTTCCAGTCGAAACATTCGCTTGAGTTCGTCAGACCGACAATTGGCAACGAAATTGTTCGAATCGTTACGTCTAATCGATAGTCAATTTGCCGTCGGGCAACGAGATCCTCGCCAACTTGAGACCGTCGGCCGAGAATATCTGAGCCAAATTGAAGACATTGAAGTTGATTACCTCGACTGTGTAGATTCTGCGAGCCTTGCCGAGATCAACACCGTGACCAATTCCGCAATCGTCCTGCTCGCCGCCACTATTTCTGGTGTGCGACTCGTCGACAATGTGTTGCTGCATGTCTGAACCCAACATGGATATGGACCGCTTCTACTTCCGACAGTTACTCTCCGGGGTCGATTTTGCGATCAACGACGAGGCGGCCGCACAGATGGTCAATTTTGTTTACCTCATTGGCGATCGAAGCACCGGTAAATGCATGATTGTCGACCCGGCATACGCGGTCGGCGAATTAATTGACATTGCGGGTCAAGATGGGATGACGGTCACGGGCGTGCTCGCTACCCATTACCACCCCGATCATGTCGGTGGATCAATGATGGGTCTCAAGATTGAAGGCATCGCAGAACTACTTCGTTACATCGATATTCCGATTCACGTGCAGCGCACCGAAGCAGAGTGGGTCACTCGAACTACCGGCGTCTCGGCACACCACCTTCGTCAGCATGACCCTGGCGACATCGTGCAAGTCGGTTCCATTGATGTTGCACTAGTTCACACGCCAGGACACACACCTGGGAGCCAGTGTTTCTGCGTCGGCGATTTGCTCGTTGCCGGCGACACGTTATTTCTTGACGGATGTGGTCGGACAGACCTACCGGGCAGCGATCCTGCACAAATGTACGAGAGCCTTCAGCTCCTTGCCGAACTACCGAGTAGCACGATCGTGTATCCCGGCCATCGCTACTCTGAACCAGCATTCGAATCCCTCGGTGTTATCAAGGCCACAAATTATGTATTCAAACCGCCGACAAAACAGGCGTGGCTGCAATGGTTTGGACGCTAGACAAACACACTTGCAATGCTGCTCATTCCGCTGATTGCCAGCATCGTCAGCACGATTAAGCGAAATCGCTCAGGTGCGATGATTCGGCGTAACAAGATCCCCAGATATACGCCGAGAATCATGACCGGCACCGCAATTGCCGACACTTTGAGAACTTGCAGAGTCACCTTGCCAGATGCCATGAACAGAACGGTGCTAACGATCCCCGTGGCCGCGAATACCGCATTAAGGGTGGCTCGAAATACTTGCGGATTGATGCGTCTGGCGTGCAACGTGAACACAAGAGGTGGACCATTCGTCGAAGTTGCCATGAGCAAGACACCGCTGAGCACGCCCATCAACCAATCGAACGAATGATGTGTCGTTCGCATGTCCAATCCACGACTCAACACAGCCACGCCGAACAACACAGCGATGCCTAGGACAACCTTTAATACATCTTGTGGCACCCAAATAAATGCAGCCAAGCCAAACGGTGCCCCGATACACGATGAAAGGATGAAGCGACGTGTCAGCACTCGGTCACGCTCGTTGCGCATCTGCCAAGCCTGACCGGAAGTGCTGATGGTTCCGACCAACGCCGAAACCACGACGGCAATGCGCAAATCGATGACAACGACCATGAGTGGAACGGACATGAGAGCAAATCCGAACCCGCTTATCGATTGAATGACGGCCGCAAATAAGACGATGCAGGCAACGACGATGTACTGGTCTAGGTGCACGATTTACGACACAATTGCACTTATCGCATCTGAAAATACTTCTGTGTGCAAATCGATGTCGGCGTTCGAATGGAATGGGGACATCAGCGCCATATTGTGAAATGGCGTGAGCAATACTCCGCGATTCAATGCGAACAGATGTAGGAACTCCTCTAGCTCTGGGTTCACGGCCGCCGCCGCATCGGCACCATTAGTTGGAGGCGGGCAGAACCAGTACTCTGCCCGACATCCAAGTTGCTGCACATGCCACGGCAGATCGTGAGAGGCACATACTTTGGCTACGCCAGACGCCCATCGTGAGGCCAACGGAATCGTGTACTCAAACTGCTCGGCAAGTAACGAGTGAGTTAACGTCGCCCGCATCGCGGCCATTGCCAAGGCACTTCCGCTCAACGTGCCACCAATTCCGGATACATCTACCTCGTGACCATCGATCACTTTTGACATTCGATCGGCGATTTCGACAGACATGCCGAATGCCCCAACAGGTACCCCGCCTCCGATTGTCTTACCAATAACGACGAAGTCTGGTTCCAAACTCCATGCTTTTGTACAGCCGCCGGGTCCGGCGGAAATGGTGTGGGTCTCGTCGAGCGCCAATAGTGTCCCGAATTTTCTGGTCAATGCCCGAACCTGTTCGTGATAGCCATCCTTTGGCAACACAATCCCGATGTTGGTGAGCGCAGGCTCGATCAACACGCAGGCCACGTCTCCGCCCGACAACGCTTTCTCTAGCGCCCCAAGATCGTTGAATGGAACTGCCACAGTCGTAAGCGCCGGATCGACTTGTGGACCGATTGATCCTTTCCGGCTGATCGTCCGGCCACGCTCGTCGAGGACCACCAAGGTCTCGTCGACCGTGCCGTGATAACACCAGTCGTGCACGACAATCTTTGATCGCTTGGTCACGTGCCTCGCTATGCGCAGCATAAAACGATTCGCATCCGTCGCGCTGAGGGTGAACTGCCACTTTTGCAGACCAAATCGGTCGGTCAGTTCTTCCGCCACCCACAGACTGTCCTCGGTTGGAAGCATTGTCGTCAGGCCTTGCCTCGCCTGCTGCGAAATCGCGTCGGTCACCGCAGGCAGTGCGTGGCCGGTCATTGCGCCGGTGTCGCCAAGGCAAAAGTCCACATACTCGTTGTCGTCGACATCTGTGAACCGAGCCCCGGAGGCCCGCGCTACGAAGACAGGGTGCGCTCCTGGCCATCTCGTCATCCATGGCATGGGAACTCCGGCAAGCATCGAGTGTCGCGCCCGATCCGATAATTCACCCGAAACTCTGTGGTTTTTCAGAAATCGCTCGTCCTCGGCCTTTCGCGCCTCACCCAGTTTGAACAAATCGATCACGGTCTAATCATTGCTGATCAATTGCCGAAGGTGAGACTCGTACACTTATCAAAGTGATTACGCGAGAGAAATTCGCTGGTTTGCGCACCGATCGGACTCGATTACTCCAACGAATATTTGCACTGGCGGAAATCGCTCCAATTGATGGCGGAGGCAATTGTCGCCTTGCGCTCACTGATGAGGATCGCGACGGGCGCGACCTCGTTGTGTCGTGGATGAAGGATTTAGGACTAGAACTTGGCATCGATTCAATCGGCAATGTTGTCGGAACATGGAATGTCGGATCGGGACTGCCAGTCATGACGGGTTCGCATATCGATACCGTGCGCACAGGCGGTAAATACGATGGAAATTACGGAGTGCTTGCGGGACTCGAAGTTATCGAATCATGCCAAGACGCTGGCTATCTGCCCTCGCGACCTCTGGCGGTCGGATTTTTCACCGATGAGGAAGGCGCACGATTCGCCCCGGACATGCTTGGATCGCTCGTCTATGTCGGAGGACTTGCCCAGGAGGTTGCCCTCGATACTCAATCCATTGACGGCGTCCGGCTCGGAGACGAACTTTCTCGAATTGGCTACGCCGGTCCGCTCCCCTGTCCTGGCCCCGCACCACACGCATTTGTCGAACTTCACATCGAGCAAGGCCCCGTATTAGAGAGGAATTCCATCGGCATTGGAGCCGTGACCGGCGTGCAAGGAATTTCATGGCAAGAAATAACAATTACGGGGCAATCGAATCACGCAGGGACAACCCCAATGTCGCTGCGCCACGATCCTGCATATGTTGCCGCGGAAATCGCAGTATTCGTGCGCAAACTAGCTCTGCGGTTCGCCGACAATCAGGTCTGCACTGCGGGGAAGATCGATCTATTTCCGAACCTGATCAATGTCGTCCCCGCTCGGGCGACAATCACTCTTGATATACGAAATACAGATGAATCAATGTTGCAGAAGGCGGAGTCCGAGATCAGTAGGTTCGTCGACGAGATTTCCAGTGCCGAGGGAGTATCAATCAAAACTCGGACCCTCGCCCGGTTTGAACCGGTGGTATTTGACGCTGCGGTGGTTGAGTGCGTTGAGCACATCGCCAATGAGTTGGGCAATTCGGTTCAGAGGATGCCGTCCGGAGCCGGGCATGATGCGCAGATGCTTTCGCGAATTTGTCCGTCCGGCATGATCTTCGTGCCGAGCGTGAAAGGTATTAGTCACAACCCCGCAGAATTCACCTCCGAACAAGATCTTCACGCCGGTGCGGACGTATTGCTACAAGTGATGCTCACTCTTGCGGAAACGGAATTTGCGACATGACCAGAAATCTTGTGGTTGGTGCCGCGCAGTTGGGGCCGATTCAGAAGACCGATTCACGTGAGTCCGCGGTGAAGCGAATGATTTCACTGTTGCAACAGGCGAAGTCAAACAATTGTGATCTCGTCGCGTTTCCAGAGCTTGCATTGACGACCTTCTTTCCCCGCTGGTTCGTCGAAGACATTTCGCAAGCCGATCACTGGTACGAAACGCAGATGCCGTCGAGCGCAACGGCTCCGTTGTTTGATGAGGCGCGCAAGCTTGGAATTGGGTTTTCACTTGGTTACGCCGAACTCACCGAGCATGGAGATCGATTCAACACCCAGATACTCGTCAATAAGGATGGGTCGATCGTTGCCAAGTACCGCAAGGTACACATTCCTGGCCACGAGACCTTTGAACCCGAGCGTCCGTTTCAGCATGCCGAGCGCTACTACTTCAAACCAAGCGATGAAGGCTTTGGAGTGTGGAAAGCCTTTGGCGGTCGGATTGGAATGATGATCTGCAACGATCGACGATGGCCCGAAACGTATCGCGTCATGGGACTTAAAGGCGTTGAGTTGATCTTGTGTGGGTACAACACTCCGATTCACTATGTCCCCGACCCTTCCCAAGATCGCCTCCAGGGTTTTCACAATGCGCTGGTCATGCAAAGCGGTGCATATCAAAATGGCACCTTCGTCGTCGGAGTGGCAAAGGGTGGCGTCGAAGAAGGAGTCGATGGATTGGCCGAATCGAGCATCATCGCTCCTTCTGGAGAAATATTGGCCAAGGCATCAACAACTAGCGATGAACTAATTGTCGCTACCTGTGATCTCGATTGGTGCGCCAACTACAAGAACACACTCTTTGACTTCGATCGGTACCGCCGCCCCGAGATGTACGGTCCGATTACCGCACAGCGCGGCGTCAAATTCGACTAGCGTAAACAGCACCGGCTTAACAAAATGTAAAGGCGCTTGCCAATAGATGTCTACGTCAAACCCAACCCAAGTTATTGAGCAGGTGAGTTTCCAGCTCAATGGCCAGCCCGTGTCGGTGAGGTCAGATCACCCGCACTTGCTCGCC
>JBDTPW010000018.1:0-12216 GCA_039932495.1 Ilumatobacteraceae bacterium | reverse complement strand
TAAACAGTGGGCGCTGAGGGATTCGAACCCCCGACCCTCTCCTTGTAAAAGAGATGCTCTAACCAACTGAGCTAAGCGCCCGAGGGACAGTTGATGTTAGCGGAATGATTCGCTTCGTGAACGACCTGCAACTATTCCGAGAATAAATGCGATCGCGGTCGCTGCAAGAACTCCGAGACTCACTACTTCTACGTACTGCGTGCCACGAATTGACGCCGCAACACCGATGAGTGCAACGGTCATCGCCGCCGCCGAAGCAAGTCCAATCGCCAACGCCTCACTTGGTTGGATATCGAGTCGGCGACGAACCACAAATAGTGTGCCACCGATTCCAATTGTCTTACCAACCAAGATCGCCAAGCCTGTGATTACGACGAGCGATGCCGGTGCATAATTGGGAATCCGAAGAGGTACAAGCGTGTGCAGAAACACAAAAATCGGTAGCAGAACCGCGGCGATCCACGGGTGAATGCGCTCCTCTACCCGCTCGGCAACAGACGGATTATCCGGATCAAAATGTGGTACCACCATCCCGATCGCAAATGCACCCAGCGACGGATGAAGATCGGCTCTCAACATGAGCACCACAGACAGTGTGCACGCCGCAATTGTGTAGAAGACACCGAAATTGAATTTGCGAATAGACCAGGCGAAAAAAACGACCACAGCGACGACTGCAAGTGCATACAGCATCTTCGGACTTTTCCCTGTGGTGGCGAGCGCGGCGATCCCGCCAATATCATCGAGCACCGCAATCGTGATGAGCATGGTCCGCAACACCGGCCTGAAGCGACCGAGAGCGGTGATGGCGGTGGCAAGCGCGATATCCGTGGCGACCACGGCAACCCATCCATCACGAACACCGCTCGGCGCGAATAAGATAAAAATGAGCGCCGGACCAAGTATTCCCGCGCCCGCGGCCACCGTTGCGATTCGCAACATTTGCCCCGACAGCGTTCCGTTGGCAATTTCGCGTCGGAGTTCAAGTCCGACAAGTAGGAAAAATCCGCCAATAGCAACATCTGAAATGAATTTGCTTGCGTCGTTGTGAATTTCGAGATCGCCGATCGTTGCGCTGAGGACACCTGCGACCGCGGCGACGACGACGAGAGCGGCGGCCCGAATTTGAACGGCGACAAAGCGCTCAAGAAAATTTGCCGGGTTGAACGGCGAGCGAGGCATGACTCAGAATACAGAATAGAGACTATTGCTCGTGGGCTTTACGCAGTTCTCGCAACGCTTCGAGTATCTGTGGAGTTGCGGCAATTATTGGCGTACGTCGCTGGTCGAGTTCCGTAACAAGGAGTTCATAATCATTGTGTTCGGCGATGGCGACTCCTACTTCCTCGCAGATCAATATGCTTGCCAGGTAATCCCACACGCCGTGACTATTGAAATCAACCCATCCATCTAGCGAACCTTGTGCAACCAAACAGATATCGAGTGCAGCTCCTCCGTGGGCGCGAAACTGCGCCCATTTCGGAATTGCTTTGGGCATACCGGAAATTCCAATGATTGCTTTGTCCATAACGGTGCAGCCTGAGTGTGAGATTGGTTTGCCGTTGTGAAAGGCCCCGCCACCTCGAGTCGCCCAGTATCGATCGCGCCTACTCGCCTGATTTGCCACAAGCGAGGCCCGAAGTCCTCCGTGATCAAGCGCGCAGAGCGCAGTCGAGTACCAGGGAATTCCGCGGCTGGCATTGGTCGATCCGTCAAGTGGATCCATCACCACCAATACATCGTTCGCACCAAAATCCCCTGTTCGACCGCTTTCCTCCGAAAGTACGGCCATGCCGGCATCAAGAAGAACTGCTAGGCCAGCGGCGTCGGCTACTACATCGATCGCATACTGCGTCTCTCTCAGCCCGGATAGCGACCAATCCAGATTTGAGACCAAGACCCTTTCAATGGCGTCTGCCACCTGTCGCAAAACGTCGAGTATTTCCTCGTTTGAAGAAGCTGAAGTGATCACGAACTAACGCTCGTCGCGTACGAACGGCTGCCCAAGCATTGTTGGCGCACCAAGCAGTCGCCGGGCGCGAGGTGTGGAGAGCACGACGAGAACGGCGAGAGTCGCCAAATACGGAAGCATCTGCAAAATCTCCGGTGGGAAAATTCGAATCTGTTGACCTTGCAAAGTGTAAGGAACCTGCAACAGGAAACCGAACAACACTGCCCCGGCAATTGCGCGCAATGGACGCCACGCGGCGAACACGACGAGAGCAAGTGCGATCCAACCGATTCCGTTGGTCGTCGCGGCCTGACTCCAGGCCGTACCGCGAGCGAGCATGAACCATCCACCGGCCAAACCGACGAGAGCGCCACCGGCGATCGTGTGTGCGTAACGAACAGCGGCCACCGAAACACCTTGCGCGTCGACTGTTGCCGGTGCATCACCGGTGGCCCGCAAAACAAGGCCGGGTCGTGTGCGGAAGAGATACCACGAGGCGATCAATGCGCCGAACCATGTGAGATACGTGATTGGGTCATGATTGAAAACCACGGGACCGATTATTGGAATGTCGGACAACGCGCCAAAGTCGATTGGCTCGATGCGTACCGGGCGTGGCTTGCCCTCCACCGATTTGCCAATGAACTGAGACAGACCCGTGCCAAATATGACAAGCGCAAGACCGGAGACGATTTGATTCGATCTCAATGTAATGGTCAGCACAGCATGAACCGTGGCCATAGCCATCCCCACTAGGACTGCAAGAAACAATGCAAGCCAAATATTGTGCGTGCCGTCACCAACGAGAAACGCCGTGACCGCGCCCATCAGAAGCATGCCTTCAATTCCAAGATTGATGACTCCCGAGCGTTCGGTGAGGATCGCTCCGAGCGAGGCGAGGATCAGCGTTGTGGCGATGCTTATTCCATCGGCAAATGTGAGCACCCATACGTTTGAGTTCATGCGTCGGCCCCGGTTGAAAACACGACGGGTTGGATTCGCCGAATTCGAATTCGGTTACGGCGAAATATTTCTCCACCAAGCGCGAACAACAACACAGATCCCTGCAGCACGACGGCGATCGCAATTGGCACCGGATTACTCGAAATTTGAAGTGCAGCTCCACCAACGCGCAAACCCGCAAACAGTATGGCTGTGATCACTACGGCGACGAAGTTGTACCGGGCGAGGGAAGCAACGACAATTCCGGCGTAGCCCAATCCGATTTGCAAGATTCCTGGATCAACCTTTCCCGCCGGGCCGACCACGTACATCGCGCCACCAAGACCGGCGAGAGCACCGGAGACGAGAAGAACGGAAATTGTGAGACGGGTTGCATTCATTCCCGCATATCTCGCAGTGTTCGGCGAATCGGCGTACACCGAAGTCTCGTAGCCGTAGTTCGAATTGCGAATGAACCACCACAACAAAATTGCCAGCAATGCGGCGATGATCAGGGTCGGATACGTGTTCGTCGTGCCAAAATTTCCGAGCCTGGCATTGGCCGATACCGCCCTACCTTGCGGAAACGAAGTTGATGGATCGCGAAAGAATCCTCTACTGCCAAAAATGAAATAGTTGACGAGATTGAGTGCCACGTAGTTGAGAAGCAATGTGCTGACAATTTCACTCGTCCCCAACTTGGCCCGAAGGACGGCTGGAACGAGCACCCATAGACCACCGGTTAACGCCCCAATGGCGAGCACAACTGGCACCGCGACGAGTTTTGGCAAATGATCTGCCAAGGCAATACCAGCCCATGCGCCGCCGATCATGCCCAAATACATTTGGCCCTCTTCGCCGATGTTGAATAGGTTCATCCGAAAGGCGAAGGCCGCCGCAAGGCCGGTGCAGATGAGTGGCGTGGCGAGGCCAAGCGTGTCGGTGATGCCATAGAACGTGGTGTATCCGCTACTCAATAGTTTTGAATACGTGTGCAGGGGTGAATGCCCGTTGAGAATCAAGAAAATCCCACCAACGCTGAGCGCAAGGAACACCGACGCGAGCGGCACCGCCACGACGAGCCACTTTGGCGAATTGAGGCGAGGCTCGAGTTCGATTCGCGTTCGACCAATAATCACGACAGTCCCGCCATCGCATGCCCAACCGCTTCGACGTCGACGCTTGTGCCGTTGACCTCATGGACGACTTCGCCTCGGTAGAGCACCAAAATTCGATCGGCCAAGGTAAGCACTTCGTCCAAATCTTCACTAATCAGCAACACGGCCTTGCCTGCCGAGCGCGCCTCATCAAGAAGTTTGTGCACAGTCTCGACCGCTCCAACATCTAATCCGCGAGTCGGGGAACAGACCACGATGATTCGCGACTGATCACCCGTCGAAAATATTTCACGGGCCAGCAACACCTTTTGGGCATTGCCACCGGATAATTTGCGGGTTTGGGTGAGCGCACTGGGTGTCTTGATTTCCAACTTCGTGATGAAGACTTCCGCTTCCGCCTGGGCGGCGCGACGATTGACAAAGAATCCCCTCGTCCGGGTAAGAACAAGATTGTCGACAATGGTTAGCGACGGTGCCAGCCCGGTACCAAGTCGATCTTCAGGTACGTAGGCCAATCCATTGGCACGAACCCGACGAGCACCAATGCCATTGATCGACACCCCACCAATGGCTATTGATCCCGACGATGGCACTTGCAGTCCCGTCACCAATTCGGCCAATTCCCGTTGCCCATTCCCAGATACGCCCGCGACCCCAACAATTTCTCCTGCACTTACATTGAACGAAATATTTTTGACAACGTCCGACCCGTGTCTATGCCAGGTCACATTGTCTAGCGAAAGCAACGGCTCGCCTTTTGCCGTGCGCGAAAGACGTCGGACGAGATTGATGTCCCTACCGACCATGAGTTCGGCAAGACGACGAGTATCCGCCTCGCCGCGCTTCACAGAGCCAGTCACCCGCCCGTCACGCATGACTGTGATGCGATCGGAAATATCGACTACCTCTCCGAGTTTGTGGCTGACAAAGACAACAGACTTGCCCGCGGCGGTCATCGCTCTAACGGTCTCAAATAGTTTTTCAACTTCCGGTGGCGCAAGCAACGCCGTTGGCTCATCCAACAGAAGAATCTCTGCTCCCTGATACAGAGCCTTGACGATCTCAACACGTTGACGCTGTCCGGCCGATAATTCGCCCACAGTTGCCCGTGGATCGATAGGTAGACCAAATCTCTCTGCTACGTCAGAGACCTGCGATTCAAGCGCCGACGCACGAAGAAGAAACGGCAGTCTTCGATGACCGAGCACAACATTTTCCGCCACGGTGAATCGATCGACGAGACGAAAGTGTTGATGCACCATCGCAATCCCATTGAGCAGACCGTGTCTCGGGCTCGTCAGGCGAACTTGTGTCCCGTTGCGCAACACCGCGCCTTCGTCGGGTTTGTACAAACCGCATAACACTGAGGCCAAAGTGCTCTTACCGGCACCGTTTTCACCGAGCAGCGTATGTACCTCGCCCACCGCCAAATCGAAGTCGACTTGGTCGTTGGCCAGAACTCCCGGAAAACGCTTCGTAACTCGACGGGCCGAGAGAGCAAAGAGGGTCGCACCGCTTACACGATGCGACCCTTTCACTGCCTCTGGTGAGGCATTCGACATGTTGTTATCAGCCGGCTGGAATTTCGCCAATCACACCATCAACGAGATACTGCATTCCGAGCAGATCTCCAAGTGGCGCAACCGCACCTGCGGCAATCTGTACGGTCCCTTTGTTGTCCTTAATTGGACCGGTGAACACCGAAAACGAACCATCAACGATTGTCGCTTGCGCCGCGGCAATGGTTGCCTGAGTTTCTGCACTCACCGACGAACCAAAGACTCCAAGTCTGATAGTTCCATCGGCCATGTTGCCGTAGAACTGATCGACCGGGCATACACCTGCAATCATCGACTCCGCAGTCTGAATGTAATACGGACCCCATTCCCATACCGGACCGGTTAGCCATGTATCGGGGAAGTCACCGGCCTTTGTATCGGAATCGTTGCCAGTCCACTTTGCTCCAGCTTCCTTTGCCGCTTCGCCTGTTGCAGTTGAGTCCTGGTACATACCAAGCACATCAACGCCAGCGTCGAGCAGCGACTGCGCAGCCTCTTTTTCCTTTGCCGGATCGAACCATGTCGATGTCCACGTCACCTGCACGGTGGCATTTGGATTAACGGTTCGCGCGCCAAGGGTGTAGGCGTTTATGTTGCGGACAACTTCGGGGATCGGGAACGCCGCCACATAGCCGATTTTCCCTGACGCAGAAGCCGCACCAGCGGCGATGCCACTTAGGTACGAAGCATCAGAGTTTGCACCAAAGTACGTGCCCAAGTTTGTCGAGGTCTTGTAACCAGAATTGTGCTCAAAGCAAACATCTGGATACTTTGCCGCAGTTTCCACCATTGGGTCCATGTAGCCGAACGAAGTACCGAAAATGAGGTTGTAACCATCTCGGGCCAACTTGTCATACGTTGCTGTCGCTTCGGCACCCTCTGGAATATTCTCGAGGCGTGTAACGGTAATCCCGAGCGCGGCTTCGAGCTCAGCGATTCCCTGATCATGCTGATATGTCCAGCCAGCGTCCCCTGGAACGCCGATGTAAACAACTGCAACTTTGAGATCGACTGCGGCCGGTACGGTGTCGGGTGCTGGTGGCACCGTGTCGGTCGGTGCAGTGGTGTTGTCGCTGCTGCCACAGGCCACCAGACCAAGTGCAATTGCAACTGCAAGAGCAAATTCCTTTACATGTTTGTTTCTCATGTACCTATTCTCCCCTTGTGCATGATGCACATGCTCATCCGATACTCCGCGCCCCATTGGCGTGAGACGACAATAACACGCCGACAATACCCCTCGATTCGCTAGTGGCCGCGCCGTAAGCGCCAAATTTTTGGTGCATCCTCAACTAGCCTGACTGGGGTGAAAACCGAACTTGGCAGTTTGGTCGACGAGTCGGTCACCATCATTCGCGAGGTTGCCGCCGAGTTTGAGAACCCCGTATTGCTCTTTTCTGGTGGCAAGGACTCTGTCGTCATGCTCCATCTCGCCGTCAAAGCCTTCTCGCCGGCGCGAATCCCCTTTCCCGTCATGCATATCGATACCGGGCACAATTTTCCCGAAGTGATTGAATTTCGAGACCGTTGCGTTGCCGAAATGGGGGTGCGACTCATTGTCGGGTCGGTGCAGGGGTCCATCGATGCCGGAAGAGTCGCCGATGTAAGTGGGCCACGGGCAAGTCGCAACCCGCTACAGACCGTCACCCTGTTGGATGCCATAGCGGAAAACAAATTTGATGCCGTTTTCGGAGGTGCCCGCCGAGATGAGGAACGGGCCCGCGCAAAGGAACGGGTGTACTCCCACAGAGATGTCTATGGTCAGTGGGATCCGAAAAACCAGCGTCCCGAACTATGGAACTTGTACAACAGCAAACATCAGCCAGGGGAACATTTTCGAATTTTTCCTCTTTCCAATTGGACAGAACTTGACATCTGGCGCTTTGTCGGAGACAACAACATTGAGTTGCCGAGCATCTATTTCGCCCATCGTCGCCCGGTGTTTCGCCGGGACAATATGTGGATGGCGGTCACGCCATTCCTGCAACCGGAAGCCAACGAAACGGCGAGCGAGCAGATGGTGCGCTTCCGCACGGTTGGTGATGCAACCTGCACGGCTGCGATCGAATCAATCGCCTCGACGGTTGACGAGGTAGTCGCCGAAACGGCGGTCGCCCGAATTACCGAGCGAGGTGCGACTCGCGCCGATGACCGAATATCGGAAGCCGGCATGGAAGACCGCAAGCGGACGGGCTATTTCTGATGGAAAGGCTGAAGTTCGCCACGGTCGGATCTGTTGACGACGGAAAGTCGACGTTAATCGGCCGGTTGTTGTTCGATTCGAAAAGCATTTTCGAGGACCAACTCGAGCACATCGAAACCGTGAGCAAACGGCGCGGCGACGACTATGTCGATCTCTCGTTACTTACAGATGGGTTGCGCGCAGAGCGCGAACAAGGCATCACGATTGACGTCGCCTATCGATACTTCGCCACGCCAAAGAGATCATTCATCATCGCCGATTGCCCAGGACACATTCAGTACACGCGAAACATGATCACAGGCGCATCCAACGTCGACTTGGCACTCGTTCTTGTCGATGCCAGAACGGGAATAGTCGAGCAAACGCGCCGACACAGCCTTCTCGTCTCCCTGCTGGGAGTCCCCCACCTCGTCATCTGCGTGAACAAGATGGATCTGGTTGACTACGACCAGTCAGTATTCGATTCGATTCGCCACGAATTTGAAACCTTTGCCTCGCGCCTTGATCTGCAGGATGTCACATTCCTACCGATCAGCGCGCTCGCCGGCGACAACGTCGTCAGTAGATCGGCGAATATGACATGGTTCGAAGGTCCAACGTTGCTTCATCATCTGGAGAACGTGTACACGGCAAGCGACGAGAACCGGATTGACACGAGGTTCCCTGTGCAGTTCGTGATTCGCCCTCAACGCGCAGACATTCCCGACTACCGCGGATATGCCGGATGCGTTGCAGGCGGAGTGATCAGCGTCGGAGATGAGGTCATGGTGATGCCGTCGGGACTCACGACTAAGGTCACCGCCATTGACTCACCGGCCGGACCGCAAAACGAAGCCGGTCCCGGTAAGGCAGTGACACTTGTCTTTGCCGATGATCTTTCGATTACGCGCGGCAACATGATTTGTCGCCCCCATAATCGGCCGCGATCATCACAAGACTTAGAAGCGATGGTCTGCTGGATGGATGACGTCAATCCGATGCAACTGGACAAGATTTATACGATTAAGCACACGACAAATGTTGTCCGCGCAAAGATGACCTCTGTGTTGTACAGACTGGACATTTCCCATCTACATCGTGAGTCGGGTGTGTCGTCGCTGGCTATGAATGAAATCGGTCGCGTGACATTGCACACAACTGCCCCATTGTTCTTCGACGACTACCACCAGAATCGAACGACGGGTTGTTTCATCGTGATCGACGAAACAACAGGTCAAACTGCGGGAGCCGGCATGTTGCTTTCGCCGCGTTCATAGCCGTCATGGCAAGTCCGGTGTGGCACGAATCAAGTTTGACGAGAGCCGAACGATGGGGTTCTCACAATCTTGTCGGTTTAGCGATTTGGTTGACTGGGCTATCCGGTTCGGGCAAGTCGACGATTGCCCAAGAGGCGGCGCGGCTGATGAACAAGGCGGGAGTCCTTACCTATGTTCTTGACGCCGACAACGTTCGGCACGGGCTGAACAGCGATCTTGGCTTTGAGAACCAAGACCGCGTAGAAAATATTCGGCGGATGGCAGAAGTCGCCCATTTGTGCAGCGATGCAGGACTCGTCACGTTTGTTCCAATCATTAGCCCATTCACCGCGAGCCGTGCTCATGCTCGCAAGATTCATGAGGATGACGGTCTCACATTTATTGAGGTATATGTCGCCACGCCTTTGGAAGAATGTGAACGACGCGACCCAAAAGGCATGTATGCCAAGGCGCGTTCGGGCAAGCTAAGCGGGCTAACCGGTATCGACGCCCCGTATGAGGTACCACAGAATCCCGATCTCGTGCTCGGTGCCTCTGGCGAGTCATTGGAGACGAGCGCACAAACTCTTCTTGATGCCATCAATGCCCAGCTCAACCTGAAACACTAAATAGTCGATATGGCCAACCCTCTTCCCCAACTTCCCCAACTCATCGGCTACGCACTTGTGGCGCCAAAGTTGAAAGTCATGTATGTGCCGACGACGAAAGTTGCCTGCAGCAGCATCAAACTCTTGATCTCGCAGTCGGAGGGCTCCTATGACGAGGAGGCGACACGGATCATCATCACACCGAACATCTCCCAGGAACAAACGATTCACAACTATCGCGTTCACGGCTTAACTCGATTCTTCGACCTTTCGACGCAAGAGCAATGGCACATCATCACTTCTCCAGATTGGCTCCGCATCGCGACACTTCGCGATCCACTTGCTCGGGCTTACTCTTCGTGGGAAAACCGCGTGTTCCTTCGCTCGCCGGGAACTCCTCCGGTCATCATTGAGCGATCTCCCGATGTACTCGTCGACGGGAGGATCGATCTGGCCGCCTCGTTCAAGAACTTCGCCAAACAATTTTCACTCGATCCTTCGTCATTCATGGCCGATGACCACTTCCGGCCGCAATTCAACACGTTGTACCGAGACCAGATCGACTACAGCGAGGTCATTCGAGTCGACAAGTCGGGCGAAATGGACCGCCTGGCCCAGATCCTCAATTTCAGATCGGGTAAGAATCTAAAACCGCAACGTCTCAATAGCGGTCTCGGAATCAAGCCTGCCCAGGTTTACGACAAGGAAACCGCCGACACGGTCGCGGAAATCTACGCAGAGGATTATCGATGGTTCGAATTCGAACCACACCGATTCACCCAATTGAGTGTGTCGCTTCCTCTCGATCCATTGCAGACCGCGCTCTTGCGTAACTTGCGAGAGACGACGGAGCGACTCACATATATTTCTCGGTCCGCATTTGGCCGCGTCGGGTTTCGCTACGGACTTTCCCAGCTGCGAAAGTCGCTGTGGATTCGAATCACGAATCCGAAAGCAAAGGGCGATACTCGGCTCTTGCAGTGGTAGTTTCCTCTGTCATGTCGACCAACTTCACGCCAGCTCGAATCGGAGTGGTTACCGTTTCCGACCGCGCCTCGGCCGGAACGTACGAAGATCGCGGTGGCCCCGCAATTGCTGCGTATCTTGCGGAGCACCTGACAAGTCAGTGGATTTCAGTAACTCGGCTCGTACCCGACGAGCCCGATCTTGTGTCCAAAACACTGATCGAGTTATCCGATACCGAGGGATGCTGTCTTGTTGTCACCACCGGCGGCACCGGGCCCGCGCCACGCGATGTCACTCCAGAAGCAACCGAAAACGTTTGCGACAAGATGATGCCTGGTTTTGGCGAACTGATGCGCTCGACATCACTCAAGGTTGTGCCGACCGCAATTTTGTCCCGCCAAACCGCCGGCATTCGCGGATCTACTCTGATAGTGAATCTGCCGGGAAAACCGTCATCGATTGCCGAATGCCTTGAAGCCGTGCTTCCTGCGATTCCCTACTGTGTTGACCTCATCGGCGGACCGAGGCTGGAACTAGGTGGAGGTTTAGTTGGCTTTCGTCCAAAGGGGGCTTGACGCTATTGCGCGTCGTATGGCTGACCCGAAGCTTTAGGTGACCGACTGCGACCAACAAATCCGGCGACCACGATAAGCGTCACCAGGTACGGCGACATCAACAAAAATTCTGACGGAATACCGGTATTGAGATTGGACAATTTGAGCTGAATTGCCTCGGAAAAGCCAAATACCAATGCTGCGCTTAACGCCCCGACGGGGTGCCAGCGACCAAAGATGACCGCCGCCAAAGCAATGAATCCTCTGCCTCCTGTGATGTTCTGATCGAACCGACCAACTGTTCCTACTGGCCACCATGCGCCGCCAAAACCCGCCACCGCACCGGCAACCAATAAATTTCTATACCGCAGCTTGATCACGTCCACCCCGAGAGTGCCCGCCGCTTTTGGATACTCGCCGATCGCTCGGGTGCGCAAACCCCATCTCGTGCGGAATAGTGCCCACGTCGTCACTGCAACCACGGCAAACGATACGTATACAAACAATGTTTGGGTGAACAAAATGGTACCGATAACTGGAATGTCGGAAAGTAACGGAACCGCATATGGTCTAAATGGTCTTACAGAGTTGTATTGCGGATATGGAGTTAAGACGCGAGAGGTGAGAAAACTGGTCAGACCTAAGGCAAAGAAATTGATTGCGAAACCAACGATCACCTGATCAACGCGGTACTTGATTGCGAACACCGCCAAAATTGCGGACAGTGCAACACCGATCAGCATCGCTGCAAGAATTCCGGGCCACGGACCGAGAATTGATCCCACGACGCTGCCGGCAAATGCCGAACCAAGTAATTGTCCCTCGATGGCAATGTTGATGACACCGCTGCGTTCGCACAGAATGCCGGCGACTGCTCCCAATGTGATCGGGACGCTACGCGCAACCGTGTCTTGCAACATGCCTGTGAAACTGAATGAACCACCTGACGCGGCCCACGTCAAGAATCCGACAACGAAACTCATTGTGGCAATCGTCAGCACGACATTCGTCCATCGCCCCAATCCACGCATTAGTTGTGCGGCACCAAGCGCGACGAGAACTATCGCCAGGACCGAGGCA
>JBDTPW010000017.1:0-2035 GCA_039932495.1 Ilumatobacteraceae bacterium | reverse complement strand
TGCGCTCGTAGCTCAATGGATAGAGCATTTGACTACGGATCAAAAGGTTGTCGGTTCGACTCCGGCCGAGCGCGCCATTTTCGAAGAAACACCTGAATAGTTACAATTTGCGAGTGGAACAACGGGCTGACATCCAAGGTCTTCGCGCCGTTGCCGTACTTCTCGTCATTTTCTACCACTTTGATCTAGGAATTTCGGGTGGTTACCTCGGCGTGGACATGTTCTTCGTCATTTCCGGATATGTCATCGCCCTGTCGGCGTTACGAGATATTCATCAGCATCACAAGTTTGATTGGCGAAAATTTTACCGTCGTCGAATACGTCGTCTGCTACCCGGCATTGCCGTCGTTGCGATTGTCACCGCTTTCGCATCGCTGTTCATACTCAGCCCATTCGGCCCACAACAGATGTCCGCCAAAATGCTTATGTCGTCGGCTTCGTACTCTTCCAATTTTGCGTTGCTGAAGTCGGATTATTTTTCGCTCGATCCGTCGTCAAATCCGATGCTTCACTTTTGGTCGCTGGCAGTCGAGGAGCAATTTTATTTTGTGTGGGGCCCAATCGTCGTGGCCGTGTTGGCAATTATGGGACGATGGAAATCGAAGTCAGTGGGGCAAGCATTGGCAGTACTCGGAGTGGTTGCTCTTCTTGTCTCGCTCATGTTGTTCATTGCCCTCGCCCGTTATGAGACCGCCGTGCAGAACTGGCCAGGGTTGCAGCAACTGTCGGAAGCTGGAGTTTCGCCTGCCCGATTTTCGTTTTACTCTCCGGTTACGCGAGCGTGGGAATTCATGAGCGGGGCCCTCTTGGCACTTGCCCATAATCATTGGAAGAGTGCGAAGCAGAATGTCGCGGCCTCCATAGTGTGGGCGAGTTCGGCAATACTCCTGATCGTTATCGCCATCGCGGGAACCTCAAACTTGCTCGATCGTGATTCAACTTCGTCACGATCCTTCAATGAAGTCTCCGTGCTTTTGACGGTGCTTGGGACTGTTTCCATTATTCACGCCGGTCAAGCCCGTCCATTCACTTCACGGTTGCTTGAATCGAAAGCGGCTATCTATATCGGCGATCTTTCGTACAGTCTGTATCTGTGGCATTGGCCTCTTTGGACATTGTCCATAGTCGTCATGCACAAAAGCACCGCAACGACGATCATTGTGCTCGCTCTGACAGCCTTATTTTCGGTAGTCCAGTTCACGTATATTGAACAGCCAATTCGGCGCGGTATTGCAATCACCAAACCGACGGCGATTCAATTTGTGGTCGCGTTCGTAGCGGTTGCCGCAGTTGGATGGGCCGCAATGACGAACCTCGCGCCTGTTATTGGCAAGCATCTGGTCGGGGTTACGCCTTACAACTTGGTGACTCACGTCATCGAACAACCGTGCACCGGAAAGTTCATAATCGTCGGTCAGGCAAAGTCCTGTTATTACCCAGCCGACGATCCGCACGGACTTTCCATTTTGGTTGGGGATTCAACTGCCAAATCACTGAGCGATGGATTTGTTCTCGCCTCACGGCAATTGCAGCAAGACGCCCTCGTATTCACTCTTCCTGGGTGCGCTTTTCAAGTACCGGCTTCGCCGTTTACGCCGTATTGCGACAAGTGGCGCTCCGATGTGTGGTCGGCAATTAGGGCATTGAAGCCAGACATAGTTGCTGTTTCGAATCTGAACGCACTGTACGTCGATGAGATTGGAATTCCCGACACGGCAATTGCGGACGCGCGAATTGAATGGGGAGTACAGGTGAGGAAACTATTCAACAAAATTCGATTTGGCGGTGCTCGTCCATTATTGGTTCAGCCGGTTCCGCACTTTGTTTTCGACATTCGATACGACATATCTCTCATTAATCGTCAGGCCGGCACCGAACCACGACATGTAGTTGAGGGTCGAACTCAGTATCTCAATGATCTTGAAGTGACAAGCGTTGGGGAATTTTCTAGTGCAACTGAAATTCTTAATCTCAACTCGCGATTCTGCGCCTCAGATAGGTGCACTCAGTTCATTGATGGAAAGTTGGCCTACGA
>JBDTPW010000016.1:0-11323 GCA_039932495.1 Ilumatobacteraceae bacterium | reverse complement strand
ATTGTGTAATCGGACTTGCCCATCAGCGCGGCAGCCAATGTGGATTTACCCGCTCCGTTTGGTCCCATCACCGCGTGCACCTCTCCTGATGACACGCGCAGATCGAGCCCTTTGAGTATCTCGGTTCCACCGATGCTGACATGAAGGTCGCAGATGTCCAGCGTGCTCATTGCGCGGCTCCGTCTTCGATGGTTACGAAAACTTTTCCGTCCTCGACCTGTGCGGTGTAGACCGGAACGGGTTGTGTGGCGGGGAGTGAACTAGGGATTCCGGTTTCCAGACTGAACCGACTTCCGTGCTTTACGCATTCGATTTCTTTGCTGTCGGTATCAACTTCGCCCTCAGATAGCGAAACGTTGGCGTGACTGCATCGGTCACCGATCGCGTACACCTTGTCTCCGATTCGGACAACAACAATCTCGACATTGCCGATCACGACGCGCTTGACTCCTCCCTGACTGATCTCGGCTAGATCGCAAACACTGTGTCGAGCGATCACGTTGTGTCTCCTAATTTGGTGCCCACCTGAGCACGCAAACTGTCACTGAATGTCGATTCGGGCAAACGATTGATCACTTCATCGAAGAACCCGAGCACAACCAGTCGCTCGGCGATATCTGGCGAAATGCCGCGACTCTCCAAATAAAACCGTTGGTCATCATCAATCGGACCGATGGTGCTTGCATGCGAACACTTGACGTCGTTGGTTTCGATTTCAAGATTGGGAACGCTCTGTGCCCACGCCCCATGCGACAACGTGAGATTGCGGTTTGTCTGAAACGCCTGAGAACCGGCGGCGTGTTCTCCGATCCTGATTAGCCCTGTGTACACGCTCTTGGCGGTGTCTTTGACAGCACCCTTAAACAACAAGTCGCTGTGAGTCCGCGGTGCTTCGTGTACTTGCCACGTTCGAAAGTCATGCATTTGCTTGCCATCGGCGAAGTACAGCGCGGTCTGCTTGGCGCTCGCACCTTGGCCGACTAGTCGAACCTCTGCGCGAACCCGTGCATAATCCCCACCTAGTGCGACGCTAAATATTCGCATTGTGCTGTCGCGCTCGCCTACCGCGTGTTGATGACCGATCTGCCATGTTTGTCGTCCAAGTTCGTTGATCCCCAAATAGGTGACCCTTGCAGCTTGCGCCGCACGAATTTCAACGACGGGTACGACGAGCGAGACAACGTCATCGGAGGAAACGAATCGCTCGATGACAGTGATCTCGCTGTTTTCGCCCGCATCGATGACAAGTCTCGGATACGCCACAATTCCGGTCTGCTCGAGGTGGTGGGTGATCAATACCGTGACCGGAACGACAACATTGCGCTTGACGCGGAGTGAGATTGGTGCGGCGTTGTCCGTATTCAATTGGGCAAACACATCGGCGGCGGTCGACATCGCGATGCCCACGCTGGCGCGGGCCTCGGCGAGCGGAAGCATGACCCCATCTCCGTGCTCGATCACCGTGCGTGTAGTTCCTGATTGAAATGAACCGAGATCGAGTTCGTCAATTCGGCTGTAGCGCCAAATCTCTTCCTCGTCGGTTGGCAAAACCAGTGCAGTCGTGCTCATCTCGTAGTTACGACTTCTTTTTCTTCTTGTCGCGGAGCTTCTTTTTCTTCTTTCGCTTGTCTTGAATGTCGGCCAAAACTTCATCCATCGCCGCATTCACGATCTGTTCGGCGTCATCCAACACGGCGGCGGCGGTTCCGTCGTCGAGGCTCGCCGGGGCAACGGGCGTGGCGGGTGGAACAAGCGAACCGTGAGCCCATGCCACATCGACCATTCGTCGCTCATACTTTTGACAATTCTCTGGACAACGCCATGGAGCATCGGGGGCAAGATCGAGGTTGCATTTTCGTACGGTGTCTCCGTTGTCGTACGTGCGACTCTCAAAATGCTTGCACTCTGTTCGCATTGGCATAACTCAATTATCGCGTCAAATGCTGATTATCAGCCGACGGATCCTTCCATTTGCAACTCGATCAAACGGCTCCATTCAACGGCGTATTCCATCGGCAACGTACGGGTAACCGGCTCGATAAACCCGTTGACAACCATGCCCATTGCCTGTTCCTGTGTTAGTCCACGGCTCATTAGATAGAACAATTGCTCATCGGCAATCTTTGACACCGTGGCTTCGTGGCCGATCTGAGCATCGACCTCGCCCACCTCCATGTACGGGAAGGTGCGACTTTCACTTTGTTCATCGAGGATGAGCGCATCGCATTGCACATGACTCTTGCAATTCTTTGCCCCTTCCTCAACGCGAACGAGACCGCGATATGTCGTGATGCCACCGTCTTTGCTGATCGACTTGGAAACGATCTTGGACGAAGTCTCCGAGGCGGCGTGGATCATCTTTGCGCCGGCATCTTGATGTTGACCGGCACCCGCGTATGCAACCGAAAGTACCTCGCCTGTCGCCTTTGGTCCCATGAGATACACGCTTGGGTACTTCATCGTTAGTTTCGAGCCGATGTTGCCGTCGATCCACTCCATGTGTCCTTCGGTTTCTACTCGAGCACGCTTTGTCACCAGGTTGTACACGTTCGGCGACCAATTTTGAATCGTCGTGTACGTCACATGCGCACTTGGCTTGACAATGATCTCAACGACGGCAGAGTGCAAAGCATCATTTGTGTACACCGGTGCCGAACACCCTTCGATGTAATGCACCTTGGAACCTTCGTCGGCGATAATCAATGTGCGTTCGAACTGGCCAGCGTTTTCGCTGTTGATCCGAAAGTATGCCTGCAGAGGCATCTCGCACTCCACGCCAGGCGGCACATATATGAACGATCCGCCAGACCACACCGAAGTGTTGAGCGCAGCGAATTTATTGTCGCCCATCGGAATGACCGAACCGAAATACTGCTTGACAAGATCGGGATACTCGCGCAATGCGGTATCCATGTCGCAGAACAAAATGCCTTGTTCTTCCAATTCGATTCGGTTGCGGTGGTATACGACTTCGCTGTCGTACTGGGAGGTGACACCTGCAAGATATTTGCGTTCGGCCTCCGGAATGCCTAGTTTTTCGTACGTCCGCTTCATTTGCTCCGGCAAGTCATCCCATTCATCGGTCTGGGCTGTGGCCGGCTTCAGGTAGTAATAAATGCTCTGAAAGTCGAGGTCTGGCATGTTGGTGGCAAACCAAGGTGCCATCGGCTTCTTCTCAAAGGTTCGAAGCGAGCGCAAGCGAAGTTGGCGCATCCAATCCGGCTCGCCTTTCCACCACGAAATCTGCTCGACCACTCCTTCGTTGAGGCCCTTGACCGGGGTGAATGCATATTCTGCTTCGTCACTCCATCCGAGTGAGTACTTTGTGAGATCGAGATCGAATGTGGTCATTGGGCCTTTGTAGTCCGGTTACGAAAATGGCTCAGTTACCCGAGCCACCGGGGGGATTTCTCCTACCGTCATAGTAACAATTCCGTGCCCCTGTGCCTCATCGGATCATCGCGGACGAGCCTCAGACAAGGCCTTCGGAGGTATTGTGACAGGCTGATCATGGAGTTCTTGTAGATGGAACGTTTCGGTCTCGTAGGACTTCCCAATGCGGGGAAATCATCCCTATATAACGCTCTCACCGGCGGTGACGCCCTGGCCGCGCCGTATCCATTTGCGACTAAAGATCCCAATATCGGCGTCGCAAGAGTTCCGGACTCAAGACTCGATGCACTGGCGAGCATGTCGCACAGCCAAAAGACCGTATACGCGACCGTAGAGGTAGTCGACATCGGCGGCCTAGTCGAAGGGGCAAGCAAAGGCGAGGGTCTTGGCAACAAGTTTCTGGCCAACATCCGCGAGGTGGATGCGATCGTGCTCGTGTTGCGTGCATTCGTCGACGACGACATCGCCGGACCGTCCGACCCGCTCGAACACCTTCGCGTTGTCGAGATCGAACTCGCCCTTGCCGATCTGGAAACCGTCGAGTCAAGATTGAAACGAACTCAGAAGGCCGCGCGAATGGACAAGACCGTTGCCGCCGAAGTTGAGGCATTGGACCGGGCACATGCCTTGCTTAGCAATGGCCTGCCTCTCTATCGCGCTGGCGTGAGTCAATCGGATTTGGAGCTGCTCGCACCGCACTTTTTGTTGACGACGCGTCGAGTATTGGCAGTCGTCAACGTGGCCGAAGATGATCTGGCAACCATTCCAGAAATGGAGGCTCGAGTTCGCGCCGAACTTGCGCCACCTGGTTCCGCCGGGGAACACTCAGTGGAAGTTCTGGGCATGAGCGTCCAGCTCGAAGCCGAAGCCGCACAACTGGTTGGATCCGATCGAACAGAAATGTTGGAAGCTCTCGGTCTAGGCGACGGCGCCCTTCCCCGAATGGTTCGCTCCGCGTATCACCTGCTTGGACTTCGCACATTTTTCACGACGGGCGAAAAGGAAACTCGAGCGTGGACGTTTCGAGCCGGAGCCAAGGCGCCTGAATGCGCGGGCAAAATACATACAGACATGCAGCGGGGATTTATACGCGCGGACATGATCGCTTGGGACGAGTTGCTCAAACTTGGTTCGTGGAACAAAGCCAAAGATGTAGGCAAGATTCGCGTGGAAGGCAAGGACTACGAGGTTCAAGACGGCGACACGCTGGAAATTCGTTTTAACGTATAGTCCGCACTATGAACGGCCGATCAGCACTGCCCGCGGCGTGGTTGGTCAGCGACGGTCGTGTATTGGCAAGCGCCGACGTAGCCATATCCGCGCGGGCTCGACGCCGAGGACTCATCGGCAAGAACACCGTGACCTCTGCAATGGTGCTCGTCAATTGTCGGTGGATTCACACGATCGGTGTCAAGTGTGCCCTCGATGTTGCCTACCTCGATGCCGATTCGAAGGTAATCAAGATTCAGCGATTGAGCCCGATGCGCGTTGCGCTACCGGTAACAAAGTCGGCCACGATTGTGGAGGCATCCGCGGGTTCGTTTGAACGTTGGGGTCTACACCTAGGCGATGTCGTCGAAGTGAGATATGGGTCATGAGTGGCGTTCTTACCCTTGTTGCTACGCCGATTGGCAACCTCGCCGACATCACCGCCAGAGCCGTCGAGGCGTTGTCTAATGCAACGATCGTGTGCTGCGAAGACACCCGACGATCCGGATTACTTCTCCAACATTTGGGAATTTCGGGAAAAAAATACCTCGTCGTCAATGAACACACCGAGCACGGGGCCGTCGAAGAAATTATTGCCATGTTGTTGGCTGGATCAAATGTCGTCCTCATAACTGACGCCGGAACTCCGGGCATAAGCGACCCAGGCGAACGTGTTGTTCGAGCCGTCATCGACGCAGGGCTTTCGGTTACCGCAACTCCAGGACCTGCCGCCGTCATCATGGCGCTAGTCGTCAGTGGCCTTCCGACAAATCGATTTGTCTTTGAGGGGTTCATTCCCCGCAGTGGCGCCGAGCGCACGGAACGGCTGAACGATGTTGCCACTGAATCCCGAACGGTCGTGTTGTACGAGGCACCGCATCGCCTCGCAAGGACACTGACCGATTTGGAAGTCGTATGCGGCCCTCTTAGGCGGGTCGTGCTAGCCCGTGAACTGACAAAGATTCACGAAGAATTGTGGCGAGGAACGATGCACGATGCATCAAAATTTGCACAAAACACGGAGCCACGCGGCGAATATGTTGTGTTGCTCGAAGGGGCTAAGCCGCCAGCGCCACCAACCGATGAAGAACTGAGCACGGCGCTACGCGACGAACTGACCAAAGGATCAAGTCGAAAAGATTCGGCAGCGAAGGTGGCGGCTAAATATGGCGTGGCCAAACGTCGGGTGTACGAACTGGCTCTGCAATTGAAATAGCGATTTCTATAATCGAGGCATCAATCCCAATTGACGGGACTGACAGACAAGGACACCTTGCGAGTCCCACAACTCACCGTCTTCCTCAAACATTCCGCCCTGAATAAATCGCGAGGTAAATGCGCCCCGTAAAGGACCGGGCGACGGCTGAGCACGAATATGGGCAGTTAGTTCTATTGTCGGCACCCAACCTGGGGTGCCGGTCAGGTTGAACAGTGCGGGCGGAAATGCATCGGTGGCGAGCAACATGGCGAGCGCATCAATTGGTCGATGATCGGGAAACGCGAACCAGCCACGTACAAGTGCTTTGCCGGAGGCGAGTCCTCGAGCAAATCCAGAATCTTCTGGATGAATCCGTACGTCGACATAATCCATCAGCGCAACTGGAAATTGTTGACTGCCGGAATTTCTTGGTGGGCAGTCCTCAAAGTTTGGCAGTACCGGAGGAGCACCCGCGCTGTGAAATAGTCCGTCGGTCGGAGAGGGAATTTCCCCGAAGGCACCAATCGCTCGTAAAGCATCTCGATCGCCCTGCCGAACGGTGGCGAGCACAGTGGTCAATCTCTTTCCACGTTTCACCACCTGCGTATCAATTTCCACCGAACCGGCTTTCAGCGGAGATAAGTAATGGGCGGTGGTCGTAATTGGTTCGCGTTGGTCGGCCGCGTCACGCATCGCTGCACCAACAAGTGCCAACACATAGCCCCCGTTGGCATTTCCGCCGATATCCCAACCGGCATGCACATTGGCGCTGTATTGGTTGGCACCTCGAGCAATGACTTCAACCGCCTCGTCGAATTGGAAACCCATTTTGAAACAGTATCTGGCTGTTCAAACCCGAAACTAACCCGAATATCGCCGTTTTCCGGCTCTAAGTTATGTGGGTGACTTCAAAGGCAAAAACCAAGTTCAGCGTGACGACGCCAATTTATTATGTCAACGCCAAACCGCACATTGGTCACGCCTACACCACGATCATCGCCGACGCAGTGTGCCGCTGGCACCGCATGCTTGGCGACGAAGTGCACTTTCTCACCGGCACCGACGAACACGGACTCAAAATTCAGCAAGCCGCCGATGCGAACGGAGTTTCACCGAAGCAATTCGTCGACTCCATTGCGCCGCAGTTTGAACGTGCCTGGCAGCGTCTCGATATCAAATACGACGATTTCATTCGCACGACCGAACCACGTCATGCGGTTGGCGTTCGCAAACTCTTGCAAGCCTGTTACGACGCCGGTGACATTGAAATGGACACTTACCGCGGTCAGTATTGCATTGGGTGCGAGGCATATTACGTTGATGACGAATTGGTCGATGGCAAGTGCCCAATTCACAGAACTCCGACTACATATGTGGAAGAAGAAAATTACTTCTTTCGACTCTCCCGCTTTGAGGATCGCCTACTCAAGTGGTACGCCGAACACCCAGATTGCATCACGCCTGGAAACCGTCTCAACGAGGTCCTCGGATTCATCAAGTCTGGCCTCAACGACTTCTCGGTAAGTCGCAAAACACTGACATGGGGAATTCCGCTCCCTTGGGATCCTTCGCACGTTGCCTATGTCTGGTTTGACGCCCTGGCCAACTACATCACGGCAATCGGTTATGGCACCGACGATGCCGCCTTCGCCGCGAATTGGCCTGTGGACTTTCACTTCATCGGCAAGGAAATCATCAGGTTTCACTGCGTATATTGGCCGGCCATGCTGATGTCGGCAGGGATCGAACCACCAAAGGGATGGGCGGTCGGCGGTTGGCTCATTTTCGGTGGGGAAAAGATGTCTAAATCGGCCGGCAATGTCATCGACCCGTTGGAACTGGTTGACGAGTACGGCGTGGAATGTCTTCGCTATTACGTTCTCGCTGAAATCGGATACGGAAGCGACGGCAACTTCACCTACGAAGGAATGGTCGGTCGCTATAACTCTGACTTGGCAAATAATCTGGGGAACTTGACCGCCCGAATCGCTACGGTCGTGGAAACGAAATGTGGCGGGATCGGCACCGCACCGGGGCCGGACAGCGTGTTGGCCTCCGCCGCCGCAACCGCAGTAGCCGAAACGAGTCGTGCTTGGTCCAACGTTCAGTCAAGTCGTGCATTGGAAGCGACGTGGGGATTGATCAAGGCTGCCAACTCGTACCTCGAGCAGAACGAGCCGTGGAAAATGGAACCAGGTGACGCCGTCGATCGAGTCATGGGCGATGCCCTCGAAGCGTTGCGCATCGTGACGATCTTGGCCAATCCTGCACTACCCACAACAACGCAAGAAATTTGGCGGCGCATCGGTTTGAGCGGCGAGATCAGCGACTCGCGAATCGAAACCGACACCGTGTGGGGCCAGTACCCCGCCGGCAACGTGGTTGAGAAAGGTCTACCGCTCTTTCCGCGCAGGACGGTATGAACGAACGCATTTCATGGGTCGACACCCATTGCCACATCTACGACACAAAAATTGAGGGTGGCACCGAAACTGCATTGGACAATGCGCGTCGGGCCGGCGTCGTCAAGATGATCGTCATTGGCACCGATGCGACCACGAGCCAGCAGGCGACTTCCCTGGCAGCCCAGAATGACGATGTTTGGGCAACGGTCGGACTCCATCCCCACGACGCCAAAAATGGATTGGACGACCTGCTCGGATTTTTTGACGCCGATCGTGTGGTGGCAGTCGGTGAATGCGGTCTCGACTACTTCTACGAGTACTCCGAACGACAGGTTCAACGCGAAATATTCGGTCGACAAATCTCGATTGCCAACGAGTTGCAGCTTCCACTAGTAATTCACACCCGCGATGCATGGGACGAAACATTTGAAATTCTTGATCGTCTTGGGACGCCTCAACGAACAATTTTTCACTGCTTTACGGGAGGTACAGCGGAGGCCGCGGAGTGTTTGGCTCGCGGCGCATATCTTTCATTTTCGGGAATCGTCACGTTCAAGGGCGCCGACAACGTGCGCGAAGCCGCCAACATGTGTCCAATAGATCGCCTGCTTGTCGAAACCGACGCGCCGTATCTTGCACCAATCCCTTTCCGCGGAAAATCCAATCATCCGGCCCTCGTCTCATATGTCGGAAAATTCCTCGCAGATCTTCGTAGCGAATCGGTTGCGTATATCGCCCAACAGACGAGCGCCAATGCGTGCCTTGCGTTTCCTGGTATTGCTCCGTAGCGTTCCCTAAGTGGTTTTATCCATATACGAGCGGCGGCGATTGATGGTCCTTGGCGTATTCACGCTGATCGCTCTGCCCTTTATCTGGCCCCGTTCGGGAGACTCTTCGGCGACCGATGGAAGCGATCTAACAACTACGACTACGACAACAGCACCCGGAGAGCAAGAAATTCCTGCACCGGTATTTCTCGGGGGTCCCGCACCCATTTCGCCGACAGGTTCCGCAGCGATTGCCTACCCCCAGGTTGTTGGTCAGAGCGTTTCTGGTCGGGCGACATACAGCAACCTCGGTTACGCGGAGAGTCCAGTTTGCTCGAGCATCGATGCGCCTCTTGGCATCACAATCACGGTCACAAACATCAACAACGGCCGATCAATAAAGTGCACGAACGTTTTTAGTTTGCTCATTCCGAGCGGCGTTTCAATGGTGCTGCACACCACCGTCTTTGAGAAACTTGCCGATGTCGTGGACGCGCCAATTCCCGTAACTATTTCCTGGTGACGCATTCATACGCGGATGTCGCTCGCCTATTGAGCGACAATGGTCTCGCCCCTCGGCGAGCATTTGGTCAGAACTTCGTAGTTGACCCAAACACCGTGCGGCGCATCGCCAGACTCGCCGATGTTGGTTCGAATGATCACGTTCTAGAAATTGGTGCAGGGTTGGGATCACTCACAATTGCCCTTGCCGAGACGGGCGCCCACATATATGCCGTTGAGATAGACAATGGACTTGTTGAAGTACTTCGGCAAGTCACGGCGGAACTGGACAACGTTCGAGTCATTCACGACGACGCATTGACAATGGATTGGGGTCCATTAACCGAGCTGTCGTCCAATTGGCAAGTGGTGGCCAATCTGCCGTACAACGTGGCTACTCCGCTCGTGGCCGACTTGCTGGATCGCGTGCCCCAGGTGCAACGCATGTTGGTGATGGTCCAACGCGAAGTTGCAGAACGATTTGTCGCCGTCCCGCGCACGGCCGCGTATGGCGCGGTGAGCGTGAAGTTCGCCTACTGGGCCGATGCGAGAATCGTTGGCGATGTTCCAGCCACCGTCTTCTTTCCCAAACCAAAGGTCGCCTCGGCACTTGTAGATATCCGTCGGAGGCCAAATCCGGCAGTCCCCGATGTCGTGGCGAGCGAACTCTTTGCCCTGGTCCGTGCCGGTTTTGCCCAGCGGAGAAAGATGTTGCGTCGCGTGCTGTCCGGTCTCGTTCCACCAAGCGTGTTCACGATCGCCGACGTTTCGCCCGAAGCACGGGCAGAGGAATTAGACCTTCAGGCATGGGGCAGACTGTGCATGGCACTTCATCCACTTCCAAAACAATGAGCGAACAAACGATTTCCCTTGTGGCTCGGGCCAAGCTGACGCTCACGTTAAAGATCACCGGCGTACGCGACGACGGATATCACCTCATCGATGCGGAAATGGTGACACTTGAACTTGCTGATCTCATTGATGTCACGCCTGGCGGAAATGGACTCGACATAGTTGGTCCGTTTGCCGAAGGTGTCAACGCAGACGAAAGCAACTTGGTCAATCGAGCGCTTCGACTGTCCAATAGAAGTGCGCATGTTCAAATCGACAAACGCATTCCGTCTGGCGGCGGACTAGGTGGGGGTTCTGCAGATGCCGCGGCAATTCTTTGCTGGGCAACATTCACCGACACAGTCGCCGCGTCGCGCCTAGGAGCCGACATTCCGTTTTGCATGATCGGTGGTCGGGCACACGTTCGCGGAATCGGCGAGATCATTACTCCAATTCCATTTGTTGCCCACGACATCACGCTCATCGTTCCGCCGTTGACCATTTCCACGCCACAGGTGTACAAGGCGTGGGACGAACTCGGCAGCCCAGAAACCAAATGCGCCAATGAATTGGAACTGGCCGCGCTCGCCGTGGAACCGAAATTGGGCATATGGCGGGATCGAATTGCGGCCGAAACAGGAGTGACTCCAACGCTTGCGGGAAGCGGGTCTACGTGGTGGCTTTTTGGTACCTACCCGGACCTCGCCAATGCGTTACCCGAGGCAACAGTTTTGGCGACAAAGACTCACCCGTAGGCGAGCACTAACCAGCGATTTTGGTGACTACTTGTTTCGCTGGTGACGGGTTCGTCGAAGCATCTTTTTGTGCTTCTTTTTGCGCATTCGCTTGCGGCGACGTTTGACGAGTGAACCCATAGCGTCGAAAACTCTATCGGCATCGCGACCTAGTTCGGCATTTTGGTTGGCTACTCTGTATCCGTTACTCCGGGGTCGTTCAATGGCAGGACAACGGGTTTTGGTCCCGTATATAGGGGTTCGAGTCCTCTCCCCGGAACTCGC
>JBDTPW010000015.1:0-6173 GCA_039932495.1 Ilumatobacteraceae bacterium | reverse complement strand
TTTTCGACAACGATGTCACAATGCACGCTGAGTCGTTGCAAAAGATCCACAGCCTTAGGTTTTGTCATATCTAGGGAAATGTTTCGCTTTCCCGTGTTTTGCTGAATGAAGTAAGTGGCCAGGGAATTAATTCGCGGATTAGTGAAACGGGTTAGGTCACCTGTTGGTGGTTCGACCTTGATGACATCGGCGCCGAGATCGGCAAGCATTCGCGTCGCATGTGGACCTGACAAGACACGAGTGAAATCCAAAACGCGCACCCCATCGAGAGGTCGCGGAGCGACAGGATCTGACATGTTGGATTGGTCGGAAAATGCAACGACTCGTTGCGTCTAATCGAGCATGACCCCGAGCGAGCGCAGTGCCATCGCCGAGTACAACGCAATGCCAGTTGTCATTGCACCTTCATCAAACTTCACCCGATTGGAGTGATTTGGTGGTGCTTTGGCGGGGTCCATCCCTTCTGGAGTTCCGCCAAGAAAGACCATCGCCCCGGGCAATCTTTCAAGCACATAACTAAAGTCTTCGGCTCCCATGATCGGGGACGGCATCCGTGCCGTTTTTCCGTCGCCGACAATGCTGTTGGCAACATCAAGGGCGAAGTCGGCCGACGGAGCATCGTTGACTGTCACGGGGTACCCAAGCTCGATGATGACCTCGGCTTTCATATCGTGAGCCGCAGCGATTCCCTCGGCAACATGGCGAATACCGTCGTGCACTTTATTACGTGTCTTGTCGCTCAGCGCCCTAATCGTGCCCTCAACCCTGGCGACTTCTGGGATCACGTTGTAGGCGGTCCCGGAAATGAGCTTTGTAATCGTGATAACCGTGGGATCAAAAATGTCGATTCGCCGAGTGACGAACATTTGCAGTGCCTGAATAATTTCGCAGGCCACCGGCACAGGGTCGAGAGTTCGGAACGGTTCCGATGCGTGTCCACCCTTACCCGTGACGACGATTTCAAGACGGTCACTTGATGCCATGATCGGGCCACCTCGGGTACCAACGAAACCGGACGGCATCGAAGAGGTGATGTGAATCGCATACGCGGCCACCAGGGGAGACGATGATCCGTCGGCTGGCGCGGGAACATCGAGTAATCCTTCATCGAGCATGAACTGGGCGCCGTGATATCCCTCTTCGCCCGGCTGAAACATAAACAGAACTCGACCGGGCAAATCGGCCTTGCGTTCGCTCAGCATGCGAGCGGCACCGGAAAGCATTGCCACATGCGTGTCATGACCACAGGCGTGCATGCAGTTGTCGACCCGGGAAGCAAAATCTAGACCGGTGTCTTCGGGCATTGGCAAAGCGTCCATGTCGCCACGAAGCATGACCGTCGGGCCCGGTTTGTCTCCAGTAAGCAAGGCTGCTACACCACTCGTGGTGTTGTGCAACGTGATATCAAGCGGCAATCCTTCGAGTTCGCTGAGCAATCGTTCACGAGTCTTTGGAAGTTCAAGACCGATTTCCGGCCATTTGTGCAGATCCCGACGTAGTTCCTTCGCTCGTCCAAGAAGCCCGTGGGCATGTTCACGAATTCCAGTAGTTGAGCCGTGACGCTCGGTTGACGGAGCATTTTTTGGTGTTGTGGCCATAACACATGGTAGGCACGAGGGCGTGTCTACGTCCGATGCGGAACAAATCCAGCATGTCGATCTGGATGGTCAGGTTCTGGGAATGGTGTCGCGAACGAATATGCGGGCCAAAAATCTTTGTCATCGCGCGGTGTTCGTGGCCGTGCAATCTGCAGACGGATGTCTGTTGGTTCACCGGCGCTCGGAGTCAAAGGATGTGTGGCCCGGTTGGTGGGACATAGCAGTCGGCGGCGTCGTTGACGGTGATGAATCGTATGAAGTCGCAGCGATGCGCGAACTTGACGAAGAAATCGGATTGAGCGGAGTATCGCTTGAATTTTTGGGTGACGGCAAATACAGCGACTCGTTCGTAAATCTCATTGGTCGATGTTTTCGCGTGAGATCTAGAGGACCGTTTGTTTATCGTGATGGCGAAGTCGAGGAATCCAAATTTGTCACGTCGGCTCAATTTGCCGAAATGATCATAGAGACTAAATTTGTGCCCGACAGTTTGGCTTTGATCCTTCCCCATCTAGAAGACTTCAACGCTGAGACTGTTTACGATGAACCTAAAACCCAGTGAAAGGTAATGCCAATGCTCACTGTTGAATTCACAATTGAACCGTTCGTCGAGGGTGTGCCAGGTGCCCATGTCACCGCCGCCGTTGCGGCAGTCGAATCGCACGGCGTAGTCGTTGAATTCGGTCCATTCGGATCGTCGTTTTCAGTTAGCCAGGAACTGCTACCAAATGTCATTGCCGATTTAATGAAGGCGGCATACGGCAACGGAGCAACATATGTGAGCATCGCCGTTGGCATAACTGGTGGCACGCAGTGAGCACCGACTCCCATCCACTACTCGCGGCACTGCGCCCCATCGTCGCCGCAATCGGGGGACAGATTATTTCCGATGGCGACATTCAGAACTCCGATATTCCGGTCGTCTGGGAGGGAGAAACAATTGCCGCGGTGCGACTGCCGCTGTTGCACGGTGCACTCGATCGCTTGATTGAAAGTGTCGAGCGCGAACTTGGCGGCCGACTCGCCGACCTGTCACGTCACAACAAGCAAGTTGCGATCCGCATGCTTGATGAAAGCGGCGCATTCATCCTTCGTCGCGCAGTCGAGGACGTCGCCGACGCGATGAGGGTCTCGAGAATCACGGTATACAACTATCTCAACGCACTACATCGCTAGATAATTACTTACAACTTGCGTAGGTGAACCTCAGAAATTCGATGGTCCGCTCGTTTGTGCAGCACAAGCGATGCCCGTAAGCGCGTTGGCTCAATATTGTCGTGCAGATTCTTTCCGTTGATGTCGCGCCATATGTTTCGTGCAACTTCCACGGCCTCGGCGTCCGATAAATGGACAAAGTGACGGAAAAAACTGTCGGGATTCTTAAACACGGTTTGACGAAGCGCCAGAAAGCGTTCCACATACCAATTCTCGATATCCGATTCGGCGGCGTCAATGTAAATCGAAAAATCGAAGTAGTCGGATACGAATTCGGATGCTTCGGAACCCACCTGTAACACGTTGAGTCCCTCAATGATCAGGATGTCAGGATGGCGTACAACCTCTCGCTCGCCGTCGATGATGTCGTAAACAATGTGGCTATATACCGGCACAGAGACCTCTGCATTTCCTGCCTTCACGTTGCGCAGGAACTGAAGCAAGAGTCTTGTGTCGTAACTTTCGGGAAAACCTTTTCGGTTCATGATTCCGCGCTGTTCGAGGGTCGCATTGGGATACAGAAATCCATCGGTCGTCACAAGTTCGACCCGCGGGTGCTCTGGCCAACGAGTGAGCAGTGCCTGAAGGATGCGGGCCGAGGTGCTCTTGCCTACCGCAACACTTCCGGCAATCCCAATGACGTACGGCATTTTCGGCGCGAGGGTTCCTAAAAATGTTGAGGAGACTCGGTGCAAATTTTGGGTAGCGCTGACGTACAAGTTAAGTAGCCGAGTGAGGGGCAAATAGACGGCTACGACCTCATCGAGATCTATACGGTCGTTGATACCCCGAAGTTCATTTAGTTCGTTCTCGCTTAGTGTGAGCGGAGTCTGAGCCCGAAGTTTTGCCCATTCATCACGATTGAATCGTTCGTATCGGTCGGCGTCGGCTGCATCAATCACGAAATGGGACTAGCGGGCCCACGGGGCCTTGCCAGAAACCGCACCTGCACCACCGGTGAGGACATCTACTCCGGAATCGGTGACCAAAACCGTGTGTTCGAATTGTGCGGTGCGCTTTCCGTCTGCCGTTACCGCGGTCCATTCGTCGTCCCACATTCGATGTTGCCAGGTGCCAAGAGTGATCATCGGTTCAATCGTGAATGTCATCCCTGGCCGCATGATCGTATTGTTGCGTGGTTCGTAGTAGTGAAGTATTTGCACGTCGGTGTGAAACTGTTCGCCAATTCCGTGTCCAATGAACGACCTAACGACGCCCAGTTTGTCTTGCTTGGCTCGATTTTCGATTGCCTTGCCAATGTCACTGAGCGGTCGTCCAGCCTCAACCGCTTCGATACCTCGCCAGATGCATTCCTCTGTCACTCGGATGAGGCGTTTGCTTTCCTCGTCGGTTTCACCAACAGAAAATGTGGCATTGGTGTCACCGTGGACTCCGCCGATGTAAGCGGTGACATCCAAATTGATGATGTCGCCGTCCTGAAGCACTCGAGAGTCAGGTATTCCGTGGCAAATGACTTCGTTTACTGATGTGCAAACGCTCTTTGGAAATCCCGAATAGTTCAACGGACTCGGGTATGCGTTGCGCTCGATGCATAACTGATGTACGTAGGCGTCAATCTCATCGGTGGTGATTCCGGGCTTCACGGCTTGTCCGGCAAGTCGTAATATCTCTGCGGCAACAGAACCCGCCACTCGCATGCGAGCAATGACGTCGGGGGATTTCACCGCCGACTCATTCCAACGGTTCACTTGGCCGCTCTCGGCGTACGGTGGACGCTGGATATGAGCTGGAACCTCACGCCTTGGGCTCACCGTTCCTGCAACGACACGACCTTCAAGCGGCTTATGGCAGCGCTTGTATTTACGACCACTGCCACACCAGCAGGTGTCGTTAGCGGTGGGAAGTACGTCGGGGGGAGTAGTTGGGGCCGAGACTTTCATCGTGTCTTTCAGGATACGGCTGGACCGAAGCCAACAGGATGCAGGAAGTGTCGGGGTATTACTGGCCGAGCGGTATCCAGTTGCCGTGAAACCCATTGGGTACCCGAGCTGGCAGGTGAACGACTGCGACAGGCGCGTCCGTGAATGCCTGGCTATCGAGAATGGCCAATTCGGAGAGATTCGTATCAAGATTGTGGCGAAGGGCCATGACCCAACCGTCATCTTCGCTGGCGCTTGCAGAACGGGGAACAAAAACCGGCTCTCCGTAACCAAAGTTCTTACCGTCGCCTCGAACTTCGCTGGTCGCCGACTTCAAGTCGTGTTTGACCAATACATCCTGGACGAAGTCGTCCCCAATACACGCCCCGTAGCCGAACCTATTTTTCCTTCCGATCAGGCGCTCATCGATTCGAGGAAACTCCATTGGCCGATCATCGAGACGCTGATGTCGCGCAGTTCCAGAAGCCGGGTCGAGTATCCAACTGTCTAGTGTCGGGGCTCCTTCATTGGGGCCACGAGTTTCCGAATCGAACATTTTGTGATGACGAACCGCATTGAGAACGATCGTGCCATCGACAGCGTCGTACGCATTCATTGGATGGAATATGTAACACGGATCAATCTCGCACCAGGTGATATCGCTAGCGTTACCTTCGCGCGGCAATATCCCGATGCGAGCCTGATAGGCGTTGTCCCAACGATATGGAAATCGTTCTCCACCCATGGCTAGCTCAAGATTGAAAACGCACGGCAGGTCGAAAATCAGGACGTACTTTTCCGTGAAGGCGATGTCATGCAACATCGGCGATCCGGGAAGTGGAATATCAACGGTGCGACGAACCTTGCCGCCGGCATCAACAATTAAATACTGAACTTGATTGCCCCATCCCCACCAATACGCCATCGTGTGAAGTTCGCCAGTATGGGGATCACGTTTAGGGTGTGCGGAGAACGATTGCGGCAACGTGCCGCCGAAATTGCTCGATCGAATCGTGTCCAGTTCAAATCCGAGTTCAACAGGTGGCGATCCGCCTTCAACGCAAGCAAACGTTTTTCCAGCATGGCCAATAACGTTTGTGTTGGCCGCAAAATCGGCATGACCTTCCGGCCAGTCCGATGGCGGAACCGGTTCTCCCAAGGCTTTAGCCACTGAAGCGCTTCGTACCCAGCGATTCCGATACCACTCAGCTTTTCCATCGCGAAGTCGAATGCCGTGAACCATCCCGTCGCCAATGAACCAATGATGATTGTCCGGATCAATGTCGCTCATCGGATTCGGGCCGTTGCGAAGGTAACGGCCATTCAATTCGGTTGGAATGTGTCCGGTCACCGCCAGATCGAAGGCAGTGGTCTCCTTGTCAACGGGTGCAAGATTTCCATTCAGATATGGATTCGTGGATTGGGGCAGCGATTGTGTGGACATGGGGCAAGGGTAGTGCCGGAACGAGTCAGCTAGTCA
>JBDTPW010000014.1:0-2850 GCA_039932495.1 Ilumatobacteraceae bacterium | reverse complement strand
TGTTCTTCGCCGTGTTTAACGGAGAGGCTGAGGTTCGCCGATTACTTGGCGTGCCGGAACATTTGCAACTGATCGGTGCGCTGGCACTTGGTTGGCCACTCGAGGATTCGACGAATAATCCGAGTGCGCAACGCGGAGTCAGTGCGACTCGCCACCGCCGCGGTAGCGCAGAAATCATTCACCGTCAAAATTGGTAGATCCACCAACTTAGGTTTTTATGAGCGTTCGACGGAGCGATGCGGAAAGTTCCTCGGGAGTATTCGAAGGCGCGTCACATGTGTAGTCGCGACAAACAAAAGCGCGGTTGCCGTCTCGACCCGTCCACAGCGGCGAGTCGTACGGTTCGCCCCAGGCCAACACCGAGGTTGGCAGCCACTGACCGTGGACGAGTTCAACGAGATCGGTTCGTGAACCGGCAACGACTATCTCCGTTATACCGACCTGTCGAAGTTGAACCGCCGCGAGAAGATTGCCAAAAGCCGAAGGCGCATTGGGTATCAAACGGGTGAACAGTTTCAATATCTGATCGGCAATGTTTCTGTATCGGGCAACGCCGGTCAACGCTGCCAGGCGATACAGCGCGACCGCCGCGATCGAATTCGCGCACGGAGTGGCATTATCAACCAAATCTTTGTGGCGAACAATGAGTTGTTGGCCGTCGTCTGCGGTGGTGAACAGACCTCCGTTGTGCGAATCCCAATAATGGTCGAGCAGTTGCTCCGCCACATCCTGAGCGTGAGTAATCCAGCGGGCCTGACCGCTTGCTTCGCCAAGCCGAGTGAATGCGTCGACGAGTGCCGCTAGATCTGAGGCGAGTGCGCTGTGGCGTGCCCGCGGTGTGCCATCCTGATGCCAACTTCGTAGCCACCGACCGCTGTCATCACGTAGTTCGCGTAGCAGAAATTCTCCATTGCGAACAGCAGCATCGAGCCAATCCGGACGGCCAAAGGCAACGGCGGCCTGACTGAGTGTCGACAACATGAGGGCGTTCCATTCGGTAATCACTTTGTCGTCAAGCAGCGGCGCGGGACGCGATTTTCGAGATTCGAACAGAAGCCTTCGGGCGCGCTCGACATCGTCAGGTCGTATTAATTCGCCACGGTGATGCAATCGACTGGGAATATTCGACCCTTCGAAATTTCCCTCTTCACTGATTTCGTACCAATCCTTGGCCGCACCATAGACATCGCTAGGCAAGACCGAGCGAAATTGCTCTGCCGACCAAACATAGAAGTATCCCTCGTGGCTGTGGCCAGATTCATCTAGCGAATCTGCGTCTTGGGCACTGAAAAATCCGCCTTCCGGATGAGTGAGCTCACGCAACACATAATCGATGATCTCCTCGACGACCTGTTTCCACACCCGGTTGTCGAAAACCTGTGATGCGTGCAGATAGGTGCGCGCAAGTAGTGCCTGGTCGTAGAGCATCTTTTCGAAGTGCGGAACAAGCCACTTTTCATCCACGCTGTAACGAGAAAATCCTCCTCCTATGTGGTCATACATTCCACCGGAGGCCATTGCGTCGAGGGTCGTGGAAATTACCTCCGCCAATTCGTCGCTCGGTTTTGCCGCGTATTCGCGCAGTACAACTTCTAAGTTCATCGTGCCTGGAAATTTTGGTGGGCTACCAAATCCACCCCATTGCAGGTCAAATTGTTCGACAAGCCGGTGCACGGCAATGTCGTGGACACCTAGTTGAGGCAGAGTGTCGTCCGGCTCGATTGAGGAGGTGCGCTGTAGCGACTCCATGAGAGCGTCGATATTGGTGTCGATGTCGCTTCTGCGATTGCGCCACGCGTCGTCGATCGCGGTCATTAATTGGAGGAAGGACGGCTTTGGAAAATACGTGCCGCCAAAGAATGGTTTTCCATCCGGTGTGCAGAAAACCGTCATCGGCCATCCGCCGCGACCTGACATCGATTGCACGGCGTCCATATAGATGGCATCGACGTCTGGTCGTTCCTCGCGGTCTACTTTGATGTTGACGAAGAGCAGGTTCATCTTTGTCGCAGTTTCGGCGTCTTCGAAGCATTCGTGGGCCATGACATGGCACCAATGACATGCAGAGTATCCAACCGATAACAGCACCGGAACATCGCGCCGTTTGGCCTCGGCGAACGCTTCGTCGCCCCACGGGAACCAATCCACGGGATTGTGACGATGCTGTCGTAGGTACGGGCTTGTTTCGCCGTCCAGTCGGTTCATGCGGCGATCTTGATGATTGCCGTGAATCCAAGTTGGGGGTATGGAGATTTGGCGCCGATTGTCACCTTGACTTTGCACTGCGTCGCTTGCGCTCGGACTACAAGGGTTGTGTTCCTAACCAGGCACGCTCCGCTGAGCACCTTGACGGTTCGCACTCCCTTCGATGGGCTACCGATGAATTGGCCAAAGTTATTTGTCGTCCCTCGTGCGAGGGTGTCGACCTTCAGCCACACCCCAATTACTTTTGTTGACGTCGCCGACAGAACGGTTGATGTTGCGCCGCCTGTTGTTGTGCTCACCGCCAAGCGCAGAAATAGGCGCAGATCGTTCTGTGTTATTTGATAAGTGAGTGCGACCGCATTTGTAATTGCCGCGCAGCCGCTGGGCACAACACTTGCTACCGCACCCGCGCCTGCGCAGCGGTACCACTGCAGTTGTGGCGAAATGGATTTTGTCGGGGCGGTTCCAGTGGCGACCGAATTAATACGACCGTTCGAATCGACGAGCGGATTGATGACCATGGGGAACATGATGTTCATTGCAGCAAATGCCGCCGGCAAATTAAGTAATCCGACACCGAATGTCGTGTCTCGACCGGCGGCACCAAGATCGGTGGCCGTGGAAAGCAATAGCAATCGAACCTGT
>JBDTPW010000013.1:0-2893 GCA_039932495.1 Ilumatobacteraceae bacterium | reverse complement strand
TGGAGCGGACGACGAGATTCGAACTCGCGACCCTCACCTTGGCAAGGTGATGCTCTACCAACTGAGCCACGTCCGCAAAACTTACGAATCAGAGTTTAGCAGGGGGTCTGCGGTGACCAATGCGTCACGAATGACACTCGCCTTCACTCCATAGCGAACGACACCCGCCAACGAGAGCAGCACGATCGCCGCTCCAAGCATTTGTAACGGCGCAACATCTTGGTCATACACAATCCATGCCGATGCCATCGAGATAACTGGAACAAGCAATGCTATGAGCGATGTAATTGACGCATTCACAAATCGGTGAGCCCAGACCATGAGACCGTGACCCAACACACCAGGGATCAAAGCCATACCCAACAGGTAGGCAAGATCGCGCATCGACACTGCTCCGAGATCTGAACTGAAAATCAAACACGCCGGTACAACGACAATAAGTTGGGAGACGCTAATTCCAAAAAGGTACGCCCACGTGGAGATGCCACCGGTTCTTGCTCGCTTGGAGGCAATGAAATAAACGGCCCAAAACACCGCATTCAACAGCGCAAAACTGTCACCAAGTAGCCCGGCCCCGCCAGAGTCGCTCGCCCCGATTACGACACCAAAGACGCCCACAAAACTGAGAATTGAAAACATCACTTGCTGACGACTGACATGCTCATGAAGCAGTCGAGGTGCGACAAATAAAATCAGCGCGGCGGACAAATTGGCGATGATCGTCGCATTGGCAATTGAGGTTTCCTTCCACGCCACGAAACCAAAGATGTTGGAAATGCCAAAAACAATTCCCGGGACGAGACTCTCCCGCATCGTTTGGCGATTTATCTGAACTTGGCGAAGCCTGGTAACGAGAAAAATTATTGGGGGCCACAAAATTGCCCGATAGAAAATTGCCGAGAATGTAGAGACGTCAACCGCTAGAAAGAAGATTGGTCCTATGCCCCAAGCGAACGCGGCGAGAAATACTCCGGCCAGCGGTAGGCCGCTCGATTCCCTATTGGTCACGTACGAGATTCGGGTGGACGCAAATCAACACGAAGAGTCAAGATGCCATCGTCGAGTTCAGCCTGCGCATCGCCAACCATGGCGAAATCCTGAAAGTCGACTTGCGCCTGCTGCAGAAACATCTGCCGCTCTTCGCCAGCAACGGGAGGGAGTGGACGTCGCTTGACGGCCGCCGCTCGCTCCTTGAAGCGGGCGATCATGTCGTCTGGATTGAACGGTAGAGCCATGACTCCAAGTTACTTCAGCATCGGATCGACGGGAGTGCGGTGGGTTCTTTGTGGTGTCGAATGAGATTCTGAAAGTCGAGCGGTTCGTCGAGTCTTTCGCGGAGACTTTGCACCTTTGATAATGCCGTGTGCCGTTTCGAGCATGACCTGTTGCTCGGCCTCACTGGCATTGGCGAAGCGTCGATCGCTCATGATTTCCAACGGAGCCAGAGAGACGGGTTCAGGGCGCGCGGTTGACCAAAACCACCATGTGAGAACGGATAGTCCAAGTCCGATCACGATGAGCACCAAAGAGACCAAAGCAACCGATTGAAGAATGGCAATGGTCGAAATTAATGCAAACATCCTCTGTTCAAACTACTAGCCAAAATTGCGCTCGAGGAAGTCACCAATGGGCGGACCGACCTGATCGATGTTGATAAGAAATGAATCATGCCCGTGGGGGGATTCAATCTCGACATATGAACAGTCGATTCCGTTTGCCGCGATAAGTAACTGTATGTGTCGTTGTTGGTATGTCGGATACAGCATGTCACTGGAAATTCCGATTACGAGGGTTGGCGCGTAAATCCTGGCCATTGCGGTTTCCAGATTGCCTCGACCCCTCGCCACGTCGTGCAAATCCATTGCTTTGCCAATAATTAGGTAGCTATTGGCGTCAAACCGCCGATTGAGGCGATCGCCGTGGTGATCCAAATAACTTTCAACCTCGAACCGATCCCACAATCCGAGTGCACCCCCGTCGGCGAGATCACGACCGAACCGTTCGGTGAAAACGTTGTCGCTGCGGAAGGTCACTTGTGAAACCATGCGCGCGACTGCCAAACCTTGCCACGGACCTTTCCCTGGAGCGGCGTCGTAATACTCTCCGCCGTTCCATTTCGGGTCGAGAGAAATTGCTCGCCTACCGATTGCACCCCAAGCGATTTGTTGGGCGGTTGCCTGCGCGCAGGTGGCAATTGGGATGAGGGTATGAACGCGATCTGGGTATGTGATTCCCCATTCCAGTACTTGCATTCCACCCATTGATCCACCGATGACCGAATGCCATCGCGTAACACCTAACGCATCGGAGAGTCTTGCTTGGGCGCGAACCATATCGCGCACGGTGATGACTGGAAATCTCGAAGCGTATGGTTTGCCATCGACTGGATGCGGTGAGGCCGGACCGGTTGATCCTTGGCAGCCACCGATCGTATTGCTGCACACGACAAACCATTTATCCGTGTCAATCGCCAATCCTGGCCCGATCGCGCCTTCCCACCACCCGGGAGTCGGATGACCTATTTCGGCAGGACCCGCCGCATGACTATCACCAGTCCATGCATGACAGAGCAACACGGCATTTGTTTTTTCTTTGTTGAGTTTCCCCCACGTTTCGTAGGCGAGCACAACATCGCTCAGCGTCGTGCCACAATCGAGGGCGACGGGACGGTCATGAGGAAAGTGTTCGAATTGGCGACGACCAGGATTATCGCTCGCCTGCCATGCCCCCGTGGCGGGATAATTATGTCCGATCATTTGTTCTCTCGCGTCCGGTCGATTAATTCTGATCAAGCATTACGAGAGTCGGCCCGTTGCTTCGCCATTTCGGCGAAGCCACATCCCCACCCGAAGGTGGGCTGGCACCGTGGGCTCGAACCCCGGTTGCCGGACCA
>JBDTPW010000012.1:0-6018 GCA_039932495.1 Ilumatobacteraceae bacterium | reverse complement strand
GGGATTCATTGACGGCACGAGCCACAGGTCGATCCCTGTAGGTACGGGAAGTGTCTTCAAATAGTCCACGATCTTGAGACCGGCGATCTCATCGCCATGGATCACACCGATGACGAGTACAACGGTGCCTCCAGGCGTGCCACGTCGATAGGCCTCGATTGGGCGACCCTCGACGGAAGTACCGATAATCCGCGGCGTAATCGCCGAAGGTATTGGCGAGGTTATGGAATCTGCCGACGCGCTCAGCGCACCGCCTGTGGAGGCAAACATGATCGACCCGCAGAGGGCAACAGCAAGGGATCGCATGAACCTCCAAGTTTACTGACCGATTTCACTTCGACCAGAGCGGCCCGCTCCGTTTCTAATTCACCCCAACCGGGACCTTGGCAAACGCGTTGACATCAATGAGTCCGTGATCGGTGATGCGCAGAGATGGAATTACCGATAGTCCGAGGAAACTCAAGGTCATGAACGGAGCGCTCAGCGAGATTCCTAGGCCGTGTGCCGCATGGACGACCTCTTCGAGTTGCGATACAACTTGATCTAAAGGCAAGTCGCTCATCAACCCGGCAATCGGCAGAGGCGCCTCGGCGATGACCTTTCCATCACGCACGACAACCTGACCCCCTCCCAATTCCGCTACACGACCGACTGCGATCGCCATGTCTTGAGGACCGGTTGAATCGCGCGCACCGACGACCATGATGTTGTGCGCATCGTGGGCCACCGAAGATGCAATCGCACCGTGCTGGATTCCGTAGCCAGAGACATATCCAAGTCCGATTCTGCCGGTGGCGTGATGACGCTCGACAACGGCAATGCGGGCTATATCAATACTTTGCTCCTGCACGTTGAGAATCAGATCCTGTGTACGAATTGTGCCATCGGTAATCCCGATCACTCTTGCCGTGGTTACCGAGTCATTGTCGAGAATAAAGTCGGCAGCCACTGGCGTATGGTGCAATCGAATCGTGTTATACAAATGTTTCGGCGCTACCACCGGTGGAACCACTCCGTCAATGATCTTCCCGTGTTCGGCAACAACCGTTCCGGCCTGTAGGACCCGGGTGGGGCGAAAGCCCTCGAGTTTGTCAAATATGAGCACATCGGCCTGATATCCGGGCCCGAGAGAACCGAGATGGAAAAAGTTGTGATACATCGCCGGAAAGAACGAGGCCATCAGCAGCGCATCGATATCGGAAAGCCCGTGCTCGGTCGCCAGCCGCGCGCAGTGGTTGACGTGACCAAGATCGCGCATCATGTCGGGCTCACGGTCGTCGGTGCTGAACGCACAACACATTGACCCCTGATTGATGGCGGTTGGCAATAGCGTCACCAGTTCTTGACAAAGTGAACCGTGTCGCAGGAAAACCCACATTCCTTTCTGTCGCTTTTCGTGGGCTTCCTCCAGTGCAATGCATTCGTGATCCGATTCAACTCCGGCGGCCAGGTAGGCGTCGAGTTGATTTCCACGAAGGCCAGGCGCATGGCCGTCGACCTTTCGCCAACCGGCCGCATCGATGATTTCTCGAAACATCGGTTCACCATTGATCACTCCAGGGAAATTCATTACTTCTGCGACACCGATTGCTCCATATTTATTTAACAAAACTTTGACCTCATGGGCGGTAAATGGCGCCGATGCGCTTTCAAATTTGGAGGCAGGTACACAACTCGATGCGGCTATACCAAACGTGAATGGCATGTCGGCCGCCGCTTCGATCACCGAAATAACGCCGGGAAGCCCTGCCACATTTGCCACTTCGTGCGGATCGCAAGCGACGGCTGTTGTTCCGTGAGGTAACACCGCCTTTACGAATTCGGAAACCCAAACCTTGGAGGACTCGAGGTGCATGTGCGCGTCGACGAATCCTGAAACCAACGCGGCGCCGTCAACATCCATCGTCGCGATTGCGTCACGGGGTCCCCAACCGACCACCTGACCGTCGCACACCGCGAGATCGGTTGACACCCATTCTCGGGTCGCCGGGCTAAACACTCGACCCCCGGTGATGAGTAGATCTGCAGGTCCATCGCCTCGCGCGGCGGCTAATGCCTTATCTGATACTGGAGGTCGTGCCACGGCGTGACTGTACCCCAAAAGTTCCGGACGTGGATTAGAACTCTGAGCGAACTTCCCAGAGTTCGGGAAAGACTGGCTTGAAAAGTGTCGTCGCTAGGTATTGCGCTCCCGATGATCCGCCGGTTCCCGGTTTGGCGCCGATAGTTCGCTCGACCATTTTCACGTGGCGATAACGCCACTCTTGCAATCCTTCGTCGATGTCGACAAGGCGCTCCAGCACAAGCGAAGCCTCTGGATCACTTCGATACACATCGATGAGCATGTCGTTCACACCACGCGCAACCGCCGCGGGCACATGCTTTCGTGAGGCAAGATACGTGATCACGGATACCCACAATCCGTTCTGCTCCGGATTACGCCCACCGAGAAGGGATTCGAGTTGGCGAAACTGGCGTGACTGAAAGCCACTTGCCGCATCAAGCCGGTCGCGAAAGGTATTGAATTGCAATGGAGTCATCGTCTCCAGAATGTCCACCTGGCCGACGAGTGTTTTCAAGATTGTTCGAACTCGACCAAGTAATCCAAGAGAAATGTGCGAATTCCCTGTCTCAAGCGTGACTTTCGCCTGGTTCAATTCGTGCAACAGCGATTTGAACCACAGTTCGTAGGTTTGGTGAATGATGATGAACAGCAGTTCGTCGTGTTCGGGACCGCTTGACAGCGGTTCTTGAAGCGCCAGCAACTCATCAATTTTTAGATACGACACATAGGTGACCGCCGCATCTGACAATGTGGGATCGTCGCGGGATGTCATAAGGTAATCGTATGCCGACATCGGACATTGAGATCACTTCGCGTCTCCATGCCGAGAAGTTGGATGAGAACGACCCGCTCGCCCACTATCGCGATGAGTTTTTGATTTCCGACCCGACCAAGTGCTATCTCGATGGCAACTCGTTGGGCCGGCTCCCCAAGCGAACAATTGAAATTGTCAACAACTATTTGCTCAACGAGTGGGGCGAGCGCATGGTCGATGGTTGGTCGTCGTGGATTGACGAGGCGCAGAGCGCGGGTGACCTGATCGGTCGCGCGGCCCTTGGCGCACACGCCGGGCAGGTGCTCGCGGTGGACACGACGAGCGTCAACTTTTACCAACTGTGCATTGCAGCCATCAAGGCAAGGTCGGGGCGACGAAAGATCATCAGCGATACATCCAATTTTCCAACCGATCGCTACATATTGGAAGGGATCTGTAGCCAACTCGATCTTGAACTCGTTCTTATTTCGGATGATGTCAGCGACGAATGCGTCAGCGCGGCGCTGCTCGAGCCGTATCTGAATGACGACGTCGCCCTCGTGACGTTGAGCGTGATCCAGTATCGCTCCGGCGCTCTTCACGATGTCGGATCGATCACTGCGCTCACGCACGGGGTTGGCGCGCTGATGCTGTGGGATGCAAGCCACGCCATTGGCGTCGTGCCGCTGCAGTTCGATCGTGACTTGGTGGATTTGGCTGTCGGTTGCACCTATAAATACGGCAACTCGGGACCGGGCGCGCCGGCCTGGTTGTATGTGCGCGAGGAACTTCAGCAAGCACTTAGCGTGCCGATCCAGGGCTGGTTTGCGCAGGACGATCAGTTTGCGATGGCTCAAGGATTCGATCGGGCAACCGGCATTCGCGGTTTTCAGATTGCCAGCCCTTCGATTATTGGGCTGCGATGTGTTCAGACCGCGTTTGAGATGATCGCCGAGGCTGGCCTACCCGCAATCGCAGAGAAGGCGGCAAAGGGAACCGAATTGATGATCGGACTACACGATTCCTGGCTTGCAAAACTCGGATGCACCATTGTCACTCCGCGAGATGTAACTCGTCGCGGTGGTCATATCACCATCCGCCACACGGAAGCGCGACGAATATCGGAGGCGTTACGTCGATTCGCCAATGTCGTAGCCGACTTCCGACGACCGGATTGCATTCGACTGGCGATGTCTCCTCTTGCAACTTCGTATGTGGAGATTTGGGAAGGGTTCAATCGATTGCGTGAATTGCTTGTGACTCGATCGTTCGAGCAAATTGGCGAACCAACTTCGCGGGTGACGTGAGACGGCTACTTCCGTTCGCCCTGCACCAATTGTCAAACGTTGCTTCCGGGGTCGGCAATGGTGTCGTGCTCATCGTCATTCCTTGGCTCGTACTTGACCGCACGGGTTCGGCCGCAGCAGCCGGAGTCGTGGCGGCAATGGCTGCGCTTCCAGGTATTTTCGTTTCGCCGCTAATCGGCGTAGTCATCGATCGAATAGGACGAAGACAAGTTTCGATCGGTGCGGACATTCTCTCTGCAGTTTCTGTATCGCTCTTTCCCATCTTCAATGCGGTCGGCGATCTCACCTTCGGCATTATTTTGGCGCTGGCCATCCTCGGTGCAGTCTTTGATCCGGCCGGATACACCGCACGAAAGTCGCTGATACCCGACTCGGCAAAGGCCTCGCACATTGATATCAATTCGGCGAACGGCATTCACGAGGGATTTTTCTCCGCCGGATTCGTGATTGGACCAGCGCTTGGTGCGGTTCTCATTTCGACAATCGGTGCCGTTCACGCCCTCATTGCCGCCGGCGTGATGTTTGGAGTTGCCGCAGTGAGCATTGGCTTCTTGCGCATTTCCGACGTTGGACAAGTTGCTCGAATAGCGGCGGCGAACCGGGAATCGTTTGTTGCAAGCATGATGGAGGGACTGCGCATCCTTCGACACGACAAGGCCTTGTTCCTGATGACAATCATGGTCATGATTGTTTCTGCTGCGTACATGCCGACCGAGACGGTCATACTTCCCGTTCACTTTGAATCGGTAGACAACGCGGCGGGTCTTGGGTGGACAATGTCCGCGCTTTCGGTAGGCGCGATGCTCAGCGCATTCTCATTTGGTTGGATTGCCCGCCGTCTAACCCGCTACCGCATACTTTTAACAATCGCTTTCGGAATATCCATTGCCATCATTCCGATGTCGTTACTCCCTGGCACGCTCATCACGGTGATCTTCGCCTTCCTGTTGGGGGCTTCGTGGGGGCCGTTCAATCCACTGTGGAACACTCTCGTGCAAGCGCGAATTCCGGCCGAGGCTCAAGGCCGCGTGTATGGGATTCAGCTGAGCATGTTTATTGCGGCCGTACCGGTTGGTCAGCTGATTACTGGAATCGCGATCGAACAATTCGGTTTGCGACCGACGTATCAGGGAATCGCCGTGACGTTTGTTGTAATCGCATTCGCAATCGTTGCGCTGCCCATATTCCGCGATCTCAATCGAGATCGGGTGAACGCGTCTTGATATGCGCGTCCCGTTGCCAATGGTCTAACCTCGAACTTGAGCAACGCAGATGACAACGACGTCATATCAAACCTATTCGGCCCTCGAAGCGGCCGAACTTCGCATTCGCCAGGCCGGCGAGTGGTTGGACCTTGATGACGGTCTGATCGAAACGATCGTCGCACCGCGACGAATACTCGAAGTGGCAATCCCCTTTCGCCGCGACGACGGCTCGCGCGATCAGCTCACCGGCTGGCGAGTACACCACAACACAACCCGTGGCCCGGCCAAAGGTGGAATTCGCTATCACGCTGAGGTCACTCGCGACGAAGTCGTCGCCTTGGCCATAGGCATGTCGCTCAAAACAGCGATCATGAATTTGCCGCTCGGCGGTGCCAAAGGTGGCGTTGCATTCGATCCAAAGAAATATTCGCTCAGCGAAATCGAACGAATTACTCGTCGATACATTTCGGAGATCGCGCCGTTCCTAGGACCGGACCGCGACGTTCCCGCGCCCGACGTAGGCACCAACGCTCAGGTCATGGCCTGGGTCATGGATCAATACTCCACCGGTGTCGGCCATGTGGTGCCAGGCGTCGTTACAGGAAAACCAATCGAACTTGGAGGATCGCTCGGTCGCGAATCGGCAACTGGTCGCGGAGTGGTCGAGGTTGCCGAGCTGATCTTGCA
>JBDTPW010000011.1:0-30239 GCA_039932495.1 Ilumatobacteraceae bacterium | reverse complement strand
CACAATTGTTTGAAGCCTTTGTTGGCGCGCTGAACGAGTTGTGATTGCGTTCCTACTTTCGACCAAGCCTAAAACTAGTTTGCCAGAACTATATTGATAGCTCCATGAAAGCGATCACGTACCACCGCTACGGTTCGGCCGACGTATTGCAACTTGCTGACGTGGAAAAGCCTGTGGTCGAAGACGGCAAGGTGCTGGTCAGGGTGATCGCCGCTTCGCTGAATCCGGCAGATTTGCACTTTGTCAACGGCACGCCGTATCTCATCCGCTTAATGTCGGGGCTGCGCAAACCAAAACGGATCATTCCTGGAATTGATTTCGGCGGTCGAGTCGAAGCCGTAGGCAGCGGCGTGACGCAGTTTCAACCTGGCGACGAGGTTTTTGGAGGCAGCGGAGGCTGCTTTGCCGAGTACGTCCGGGTCTCGGAAAAGTCCATCGTCAAGAAACCGGCCAACATCACGTTCGAGCAAGCCGCGGCCGTACCCATTGCGGCGATCACTGCCCTGCAGGGACTGCGAGACAAAGGACGTCTTCAACCAGGCCAGTCTGTGCTCATCAACGGTGCGGCCGGCGGTGTCGGGACATTTGCGGTTCAGATCGCCAAGTCGCTCGGAGCCGAAGTGACGGGAGTATGCAGCACGCGAAATGTTGAATTGGTTCGATCGCTCGGCGCCGATCACGTCATCGACTACACCAAGCAAGACTTTGCAGACGGCGACAAACGGTTCGACGTGATGCTCGACATGGTTGGCAATCATTCGCTGCGACTCAATCGAAGAGTGCTCAAGGCGAAGGGAACATATGTTCCGGTTGGGGGACCGTTGAATGGACTGTGGCTTGGCCCAATTTTTGACATGATCAAACTCATTGTCATGTTCAAGTTCGTCAGTCAGCGAGCGACGCCTTTCATTGCCAAGCAAACAAACGCTGACCTAGTCGTATTGCAGGGCTTACTTGAGTCTGGCAAGGTGACGCCGCTCATCGATCGGCGATATGAATTAAAGGACACCGCCGACGCACTTCGATACCTAGAACAGGGCCACGCCCAAGGCAAGGTCATCATCATCCCGTAACAACGTCGCTCAATCTCTGACTAGCCATCCGCCAAATGGACCACACCTGAACATGTGTTCGTGGGGTGAAGTGGGGAGTAATACATCCTCGTGGGGGAAAGTGGGGATATAGTGCTCGACAGGGTTGTGGAGTGAACTCCGCCCCTGGCAGCAAGAAAAAGGCAGCGGAGGCCACGGTGTTTGTAGGGGTACATGAACGGCAACTCGACCCTAAGGGTCGTGTCGCGCTGCCGGCAAACTTTCGTCCGCAACTTGAACCGCGCTGCTATTTGTCAATCGGTCGCGAAAAATGCATCGACGTACTCACCGCGGAGGCATTTGAAGAAGTCGCTCGCGACGCCGTTGCCAAAGTTCGCAGCGGTGAAATGGAGCGCAACCAGCAACGCGCGCTCGCGTCGAACACGTTCGAGGTAACGGTCGACGCCCAGGGTCGCATCAACATTGACGAAAAACTTCGTCAATACGCCGGACTTGCATTGAATTCGCGCATTGTCGTGGCCGGTTCATTCGACCGCGTTGAACTTTGGGAATCGAACCGCTTCCAACGAATCAGCGAAGAAGGCCTTGATCAAATCGGCGGGCACGAATCTTGAAGTCGAAATTTTTTAGCAAAACGAAGGGAGGACAGAAGAACAACGTTGTAGCGCAATCTCCCTTGGGGTGATCCGCGTTTCACTCATCAGCAGTCTCCCGGTCAGCAAATGGACAGCTCCAACTCCGCCCGCTTCCATTCGCTCGATCCGGGGAGAAATCCCGGCGGCACAGCAGGCCGGGGGGCTGCTGATGGGTGGGGCAAAGTACGCACCAAGTCGAATTGTGTCGACGATGACTTCGCCACTGTCATGGTTTCGCCTACCCATAATTTTGAGCACGTGTCTGTCATGGAAGATGAAATAGCCGATGTGTTTGCGTCCGTTCCCCATGGAGTAGTTGTCGACGCGACATTTGGCGGCGCCGGGCATTCACTGAAACTTCTGCGCACATTTGGATGGATGCGCATTTTGGGAATTGATCGCGATCCATCGGCGATCGCCAATGGCGAGAAGATCGTCGCCGCCAACCCGGATATTTGTGACCGTCTCATCCTTCGCCACGGAACCTTTGATCAGATCCACCAATTCATGAGATCCCTGGCCATCACCGAAATTTCGGGGGCGCTCTTCGATCTAGGTGTTTCGTCTCCGCAATTTGATGTGCCAGGGCGTGGCTTTTCCTATCGCAACGAAGGCCCACTTGATATGCGCATGGACACCACGGCGAAACTCAGCGCCGCCGATGTCGTCAATGGTTACGACACCGAACGCCTCACCCGCGTAATCAGGGAATATTCGGATGAACGTTTTGCATTTCGCATCGCACGAGCAATTGTCGCGCATCGTCCAATTTCGACAACGACAGAACTGTCGGAAATAGTTTCCGCGGCAATTCCTGCACCCGCTCGCAGAACCGGCGGTCATCCAGCAAAGCGAACTTTCCAGGCCATTCGCATCGAAGTGAACAACGAATTGGACATTCTGCCCGGCGCCCTCGACGATGCCATTGATGCAATCACCGCTGGTGGACGAATAGCGGCGCTCACTTACCACTCCGGAGAGGACCGAATCGTCAAACGTGTGTTCAGCGAAGCGGCGGTGGATTCAACGTTGGAAAACTTCGCCACTCCGTATGCCCATCCGACGCAATCGGCATATAAACGAGTTCGTCGAGTACGAGTCAGAGAAACCCCGAACGAGAATGAAATTGCCCGCAACCCGCGCTCCAAATCGGCGCGATTGAGAGTTATCGAGAAGTCGCCGATGCCGTCGAGTTCACCGGTCAGGACAGGCGTCTGAGATGTCTCTAGCAATTGCCTCCGAGCGAGAGCCACGTCGGCTACCGCACAAGGCGCAGCCAACCAGGCCGGAGCGCCATCTAACGGTTGTCCCCCCAGTTACTCGTCGGACAGTGTCCTACATTGTGGTTGTCATCGTCGCAATTCTGACGATGATGGCCGCCGTCATTGGATTCCAAGCCTTCATCGCCGAACAACAACTGAGGCTCGACAAGGTCAGCTCTGATTTACGGTTGGCCAGACTCAATTACGACGAACTTCGACAACAGCGCGCCGATCTGCTTGCTCCGGACTACTTGCGGGAGAAGGCACGTCTAATGGGAATGTCCCAAGGCCTTGGTTCGCGATTCATGGACGTTCCGGAGTCTGTTGTCGCAGAGGTAGTGGCCTCGACAGGAAAAATGGATCCGGTGTTTGCCGAACCGTTGAATTCGACACAAATTCATTTCGGCGGGTTAATCAACTCGTTTCAGGTATTGGGCAACCAACCATGAACTCGACGATTAGAGCAATTCGCGCACGCGAATTAGTACGCGGTCATGCCAAGCGGGCCACGGAGTCGATGACCACAAATTTGCAGGGTGGAAACATTCGGGTCCGACTCGTCGCCATGTGGTGTTTCATCACAGCAATGCTTTTGATCGTTTTGCTCCGGGTGACACTGTTGCAGACGTTGTGGGCGAGCGGCTATCAACAGGCGAGTGTTGATCAACGGACAAGAGTAAACATCGTTAGAGCAGAGCGCGGATCGATTCTTGACCGACAAGGATTTGAGTTGGCCCTGCCTGTCCCAACTCGAACTATTTATGCAGATCCACGCGTGGTCGTCGATCCTGTCGGCACCGCACATGCGCTGGCCGGACTTCTGCAACTCACTCCAGAAAAGGAAATGGAGCTGGCGACCTCGCTGCAGAACAAGGCTTCCAGTTTTACTTACGTCGCGCGTCAATCTTCGCAAGAAGTTGCAACCGCGATTCTCGCTCTGCAGTTACCGGGTATTTCGTCATTCATCGAACCGAGTCGATTGCTCACCAGCGAAACGCTTCGTGCGGTGGTCGGTCGCACCGATATTGATGGTGTTGGCATCTCCGGTTTGGAAAAAGAATACAACGATCTATTGGCCGGAGTCGATGGCCGAAGCGTGCGCGAAGTGAACAGCGACGGCCAATCCATATCTGCTGGTTCAAATGACGGTTTCAACGCGGTAGCCGGAACCGACATCGTTACAACGATCGATCGAAACATTCAATTTCAGGTGGACGGCATCGTCACTCAGCAGATTGAGCGAATTGGGGCAAGGAGTGGTACGGCAATTGTTATGGACACGGCAACCGGTGAAATTTATGCGATGTCCAGCGTTCGGCGAAATGCCGATGGAACGTATACGAGCGACTCCGGCAACTTTGCGGCAGTCGAGGCGTACGAGCCCGGTTCGGTTGCAAAGGTTTTCAGCGTCGCCTCCGCGCTCAACGAGGGTAAAATTGTTCCGTCGTCAATTTTCAAGGTTCCGGGCATTCAGGTGTTCGACCAGGGCACCCAATGGGAATACACGATTAGCGACGCCTACCCGCATGTTCTCGAAGACATGACCGTTCGCCGAATCATCGTCGAGTCTTCCAACCTTGGGGCCGCGCTGATTTCGCAAACAATGACGACCCAGAGTTTCTACGACTATTTGAAGGCGTTTGGATTCGGTGACAAGACTGCACTGGATTATCCAGGTGAGGCTCACGGTTCATTGAAACCGGCTTCGAAGTTGCAAGGTACGGAAAGGATTACGAGGGCATACGGATACGGATATGCGGCGACTGCCGTTCAACTCATCTCGGCCGTCAACGTGGTGGCCAACGACGGTGTCTATGTTTCACCGAAGATTCTTGCGGCAACAATCGATGAAAAAGGTATCAATACGCCAACCGAGCCATCCGCATCCCATCGCGTTCTGACTTCCGAAACATCTCAAGCGATGCGCTCGTTGCTCACAGATGTCGTGTGTTTTGGTACCGGCAAGTTGGCCCAAATTCAGGGAATGAGCGTCGGCGGCAAAACCGGAACGGGATACAAATTGCAGGACAACGGCACATATATAAACGACGAGGGCGTGCGCGCCTACTTCGCTTCGTTCGTCGGATTTCTACCTGCCGACAAACCAAAATTCACCGTTCTCGTTTCCATTGACGAACCGGATCCGGCAACCCAAGACCGCTTCGGTGCAACGGCCGCCGCGCCAGTGTTCGCAACCATTTCTCACGTCCTTATCAACGAGCTCGACATTCGCCCATCGGCAACCGATTCCGGTTGTTCGGCCAAGCGACCGTCGGAACTCGGACCGGAACACTGAACCATGAATTCTCGCTCAGTGGCACTTGTCGAGCTCTTGGCATCGACACCATTGGTGCAACCGCTTGCAGTTTCCGGCGATGTGTCTATAGAGGTCACCGGTATTGCTTACGACTCCAACGGCGTCAAATCTGGCTCACTTTTCTGCTGCCTGGAAGGTGAGCATTTCGACGGTCACGAATTCGCCGACGAAGCCGTTACTGCTGGTGCGGTGGCTCTGCTTGTCAGTCGACACATCAACGTAGAAGTTCCCCAAATTCGTGTTAACGATGTTCGTCAGGCAATGGCTTTGTTGTCGAGCGCCTTCTACGGGCATCCAAGCCAGCAACTGCAAGTCATAGGTGTGACGGGGACCAATGGCAAGACAACCACGGCTCATCTTCTTGCATCGATACTGCGTCAACACGGTTGGGAAACAGAGGTCATCGGCACCCTTTCCAGCGTCAGGACAACACCAGAAGCGCCGGACCTACAGCGGAAATTTGCGGAACTACTTGAAAGCGGAAAGCGTGCCGTCGTGATGGAGGTCTCGTCGCATGCGTTGGCTCTCAATCGGGTCGCCGGTACACGATTCCGGACCTCGATTTTCACAAATCTGTCGCGTGAGCATCTCGATTTCCACGGCACGATCGAACGATATTTTTCCGCCAAGGCCTTACTATTCAGCTCCGAGCTTTCTGACTTTGGCATCATCAATCGCGATGACGTCCATGGAAAATTGCTCGCCGACGCTGCCGTAATTGAAGTCGAAACCTTTTCCGAAAGCGATGCAACGGAAATTGAGTTTGATGCCGCGCACCATTCATTCACCTGGAAAAACGTACACATAGAGGTGTCAATTGGTGGTCGATTTAATGTCATGAATTCGCTTGCCGCCGCGACCGCAGCAGCCAAACTTGGTGTCGCTCCTTACGACATTGCTAAGGGTTTGGCTGCTGCGGGCACGGTGCCGGGTCGATTCGAGGCGGTGGATGTTGGTCAACCGTTCGATGTCATCGTCGACTACGCGCACACTCCAGATGCTCTTGAGCGTGTTCTCCAATCTGCAAGAAGCGTTGCGAGGAGTGGGCGGGTCGTCGTTGTCTTCGGATGCGGCGGAGATCGAGATCGGGAAAAACGTCCGGAAATGGGCCACACGGCGGCGACGTTTGCCGACGCGGTCGTGATCACCTCAGACAATCCACGCTCTGAAGATCCAGCATCGATCATCGCTCAAATCACATCGGGAATAGGCCAAGAGTTGGAAAGCCGAGTGCTCTCTACCGAATGCGATCGCCGAAAGGCAATCTCAATTGCCCTCGGTGCGGCCAAGACCGGCGATGTTGTAGTCATCGCCGGCAAGGGTCATGAGACCACGCAATCAATAGGCCAATGCGTATTTCAGTTCAGCGATGTAGAGGTTGCTCGCAATTGGCTGCAGGCCGCGTCGTGATTCCAATTCTCATGGCAGGAGCAATCGGCATGCTCGTCTCTCTTGCCGGTACCCGTGCGCTGATGCACTACTTTCGCCTTCTCGGCAAGGGTCAACCGATTCTCGGGGAAGTAGACCGCGGACCTGCATGGCACATCAACAAGCAGGGCACTCCGACGATGGGTGGGATTGCGATCTTGTTCGCCGGTGCTCTTGGTTGGGCCGTCGCTCATGTGCGACCCGGTCTGCCATTTTCGGATCAGGCGATGATCATTTGGCTGACCGTGATCGTTCTCGCCTCAATTGGATTCCTGGACGACTACTTAAAGGTTCGACGTCAACACAATCGAGGAATTTTCTGGAAGAAAAAGGGTTGGATCACGTTTGGAATCACGGTGGTGTTGTTGTGGCTGCTCGCGTCGACCACCGGAGTCGCAGAAACGCTTTCGTTCACTCGTGCAACAAATCCAGGATGGGATTTGACTGGCCCGCTATTCGTCTTGTGGACCGCATTGATGGTGTGGAGCACCGCAAATGCGGTCAATGTCACCGATGGTTTAGATGGGTTAGCAGCAGGTTCCGCATTGTTCGGATTTCTCGCCTTCACAATTTTTGCCTATTGGGCTTTTCGTAATCCACGAATTTACGACATTGTCAATCCTCTGGATCTGGCGGTTCTCTCGGCAGGAATGGCGGGGGCGTGCGGTGGGTTCCTGTGGTGGAACGCTGCACCCGCTCGCATCATCATGGGTGATGTCGGTTCGCTCGGAATTGGGGCGGCACTTGGCATGTTGGCAGTGACCACGAATACCCATTTGCTGCTGCCGATCATTTGTGGAATCAACGTGTTCGAGGCCGGATCCGTGGCTGTGCAAATGGGGGTGTTCAAAGCATCCGGGCGCAGAAAACGACTATTAAAAATGTCGCCGATCCATCATCACTTTGAACTCAATGGTTGGCCCGAAACGACGGTGATCATTCGATTCTGGATCATTTCGGGAATTTGCGTTGCAACCGCAGTGGCTCTGTTCATCGCCGACTTCACCGCTGAGGTTCGGCTGAAATGAGTTCGACCATGGTGTACGGACTGGCCGTTGCAGGCGAAGCTGTTTCTCGCGCGTTGGTTGATCGCGGGGAGAGGGTCGTGTTGGTCGACGATGTGCTGACGGCCAAGCATCATGCATTGGCCAAAGAACTGGAAGCTTCACTGTTCGACGGAACCGACATCGAGGAAGTCGATCGACAACTCCGAAGTGTCGATCGAGTCGTTCCCGCTCCGGGAATACCTGAACGACATCGAATCATTTCCGAGTCTCGAATGCTCGAGATTCCACTGATGTCGGAAATAGAAGTGGCCTATCGGCTCGAACAGGAGCGCGAAGGTGGGCCACGGCAAATGGTTGGGGTTACCGGAACGGATGGCAAGACGACGACAGCGCTCATGGCGGCGGCAATCCTGACTCAGGCTGGTCATCGCGGAATCGCGGTTGGAAATACGGGAACGCCACTGATTGCTGCTCTTGGGTCGTCGGCGCAGGCGTTTGCCGTTGAATGCTCGAGTTTTAGTTTGGCCAATACCCATCAATTTCGAACCAAAGCATCCGTGTGGCTGAATTTCGCCGCCGATCATCTGGATTGGCACAGCGGTCTCGAGTCGTATCGAAATGCAAAGGCCAAAATTTGGCAATACACCCGCGCAGGTGATGTTGCAGTCGCACCTGCCGACGATGAATCAATACTTCAAATCGCCAGAGACGCGGACGCCCGTCTCGTCACATTTGGAGCGGATCGGGGTGACTACAACGGACTTGACGGACAACTCACTTCACCTCATGGGGTGATCATGTCGGCCCACGACATGAACCGTTCGCTACCTCACGACGTGACCAACGCACTTGCCGCCGCGGCAATCTGCATCGAGGCAGGGCTCGCCGAGCCTCGTCATGTTGCGCAGGCTCTCGCCGCATTTGTGCACGCGCCCCATCGGATTCAATTGGTTGCCGAACGTGACGGCGTGAGATGGATTGATGATTCCAAGGCGACATCGCCACATGCCGTACAAGTTGCGCTCAAATCGTTCACAAGTATTGTTCTCATTTCCGGTGGCAAGAATAAGAACCTTGACCTGTCGTCGATGGCGAGTCAGCCCCACAGAATGCGCGGAGTTGTGGCGATCGGCCACGCTGCTCCTGAAATTGCAGCCGTATTTGAAAATGTGTGCGATGTCGAAACAGCAACATCGATGCTTGAGGCGATTCGCATCGCTCGTCGGCTCTCCAAGTCTGGAGACGTCGTGCTCCTTTCACCAGGTTGCACGAGCTTCGACTGGTATTCAAGTTACGGCGAACGCGGCGACGACTTTTCTCGCCTCGTTGTTGAAGAACTAGGAAAGGAGTCCAAGCATGTCGACAGCAGTAAGTAGCAAGTCTCTGACACCGGCCCAGCGGAGGCGCGCGACGCTTGACCGAAAGGGGTTCACAGAGTCTCGGCGAATGGCAACGAAGGCACCAACACGAGCCTTCTATTGCATTTCAGCGGCAATTTCAATGCTCATTCTCTTTGGTTTGATCATGGTGTTGTCGTCGTCGTCGATCGTGGCAATCAATCGCGGCGGATCGGCGTGGAACATGTTCCGCAAACAGGCGACGTGGGCAATGTTTGGCGCCTTCGCCATGGTCACGACCTACCGCATGCCGTATCACATGTGGAGGCGATGGGTAACTCCGGTGTTGATCTTCGCCTTTGCCCTCATGTTTCTGCCGTTCGTTCCAGGACTTGGAATCACCATCAACGGCGCTCGGGCATGGGTCGCTCTCGGACCAATCAGTTTCCAACCTTCCGAAGTGCTGAAACTCGCCGTGTTGCTGTATTGCTGCAATCTGCTGGGTCGCAGGCGGGGAGAAATTACAAACCTGCAGCGAACATTTATTCCGGTCATCTCGGTTTGGGGAATCGCCGGCGGACTATGTCTCATGCAGGGCGACCTTGGCGGCGCAATTGTGTTCTCGGCGATCATCTTGTCGGTGCTGTTTATTGCCGGCGCACCGTTGAGATTGATTGCCGCAAGTGGAGTAATCGCCGGAACATTGGGGTTGGTCGCAGTCATGATCACGGCCACGCGGCGACACCGTTGGACGGCCTTCCTGGATCTAAACGGGACCAAAGGTCATTACGGATACCAGGTCTGGGAATCGATTTTGAGTATTGCCAACGGCGGAATTATTGGTGTAGGTGCAGGAGAGGGAACTGGGAAGTGGGGATATGTTCCGCTCGCCCACAGCGACTTTATCTTCGCGATCATCGCGGAGGAGTTCGGACTCGTCGGGGCCGCGGGCGTCATCGGCGGTTTTTTGATTCTCGCGTATTTCGGGATTCAAGCGGCAATCGGTGCGCGTGATCCGTTCGGTGCGGTTCTTGCCGGCGGAATAACAACGTGGTTCTGCACGCAGGCATTTATCAACATCGGTGGTGTCACTGGAGCGATGCCAGTGACGGGATTGACACTTCCTCTCATTTCATACGGCGGAAGTTCGCTGTTCATGTCGATGGCCGCGGCTGGATTGTTGCTAAATGTTGCCCGTAATATGAAGTAAGCGGCATGTCGATGAATAACGAGCAATCTCCAATTTTTGCGGTGATTGCAGGGGGAGGAACCAGCGGACACATCGTGCCTGCTCTGGCCATCGCTGAGTTGCTTGTTGAGTCGGGAATAACCCCTGAATCGATTCACTTTTTTGGATCCGATCGGGGTGCAGAGGTGCAGATCCTGGCCAATTCCCCATATTCACGCACGTTCTTGCGAGTCGATGGACTGCAACGTGGCCTCAAGCCACGGGCGTTACTTCGAACAGCGCGGATGCTTCCCATGATGTGGCGGGCTGTGCGCTCCGCCCGCACGCAACTTGCCGCGTTGCGTCCCAAGGTGGTCGTGTCGGTCGGAGGATACGCAAGCGTTCCGGCCTCCCGAGCGGCACATCAACTATCGATTCCCGTCGTCACATGTTCGTATGATCATCGGCCAGGAATTGCAACTCAACTTCAATCGCGTTACGCGGCGGCAACAGCCGTCGCTTATTTGCCAAGTCAGCTGCGCAACGCACACTTGACCGGAGCCCCAGTGCGCGCCGAGCTACGACACTTGAATCGTGCGACATCGCGAAACGAGGCACGGGCGAGGTTGAACATTGCACAGGATCGATTCCTGATCGTGGTGGTGGGCGGGTCCCTTGGGTCTGCAGTGTTGAATTCGGCGACTCGAGGGGTTGTCGAGACATGGACACATAGATCTGACCTGGCAATTTTACACGTGTGTGGAGATCGCTATATCAGCGATCCGATGCCAAAGTTGGACATGTCGGCGCCGCAAATCGAGTATCGACGCCTCGCCTACAGCGAGAACATGGCCGATGTATATAGCGCTGCTGACCTGTTGATTTAGAGAGCGGGAGCCAGCACAGTGGCAGAAATTGCCACTGTTGGTGTGCCCTCAATATTGGTCCCGTGGAGACAGGCGGCCGAGGATCATCAGCAGAGAAATGCGCTGTGGCTCGCCGAGCGAAATGGGGCGGTGATTCTCGATGAATCACGCCTCACCGTTTCGAGCTTGGCCAAAGCAATCGAAGTGCTATTGGAAAATCGCCAACAACTTGTGCAACTAGGCGAGAGAGCATACGAACTTGGTTCGGTGCATCGGCAATGTTCAATCGCTCAACTAATTGCAAGCGTGGTGAGCGGCACGCATCGACTCGGGACGACACAGTGAGTCGTATTCATGTAGTCGGTGTCGGTGGGCCAGGCATGAGCGCAATTGCCACCGTGCTGGCTCAAATGGGAAACCAGGTTTCTGGTAGCGATATTCGAGAGTCGTCGGTTCTCGACACTCTGCGTCAACTCGGAGTGCCGATCAACGTCGGTCATGATCCGAGCGTCGTGAAGGGTTGTGACGTAGTGACCGCATCATCCGCGATTCCAACCGACAATGTTGAACTTGAGGCGGCCAGGCAAAACAACATTTCGGTTCTCACACGCGGACAAATGTTGGCCGAAATCTGCGCCCAAAAGTCTTCCATTGGGATCGCCGGTACGCACGGAAAGACGACTACAGCGTCAATGCTGATGCTGATGTTGAAAGAAGCCGATCTCAATCCAAGTTTCATCATTGGCGGAGACGTCCTAGACGTAAGCGCCGGTGCTCAATGGACGACAGGTTCACTTCTCGTCGTGGAAGCAGACGAAAGCGACGGGACGCATAGCCAACTGCCGCTACACGGAACTGTTCTCACCAATGTCGATATCGACCACCTGGACTATTTCGGCGACTTTGAGGGAATCTTTGCCGGATTTGACTCGTACCTGTCGAAAATTTCGGGACCAAAGGTGATCTGCATGGACGACAAACGATCTGCCGAGTTGTCGCGCCGACACGAATCAATCACCTATGGAATCCAATCCGACGCCGATGTCAAGGCCACTCGAATTGTGTATGAGCACGGCACGAGCGCGTTCGATGTCGAACGCCGAGAAGGAACTGGCAGCGTGTACACGAAATTAAGTCGTATTGTCTTACCCTTGCGTGGTCAACACAACGTGCTCAACGCACTTGGCGCACTGACAATGGCGATGTCGCTTGGAGTCACGTTTGAGAGCGGGGCCAAAGCCCTAAGCAAATTCAAAGGAGTTTCTCGACGATTCGAACCGCGCGGACTTAATGGTGGCGTCACCTTTATCGACGATTACGCACATCTACCGGCAGAAATCAGAGCAGTCCTAACTGGCGCAAGAGATTCGTCCGACACGTGGAATCGGGTTGTCGCCGTTTTCCAACCGAATCGATTCAACCGAATGTCTGTCCTTTCGCCGGAGTATGCAGACGCATTTGTACCGGCCGATGTTGTCGTCATCACCGATATCTACCCGTCGGGTACCACTCCGATACCGGGTGTAACTGGCAAACTTGTGGTCAATGCGGTCCTCGATTCCCACCCTCGCGCTCACGTGGCTTGGATTCCGCAACGCCCTCAACTTGTCGACTATCTGGCCTCGCAATTACATCCCGGCGATCTTTGCATTTCCATGGGCTGTGGCGACATTGCCTTTCTTCCCGACGAGGTCATTAGGCAGCGCGAACTGTTATCGAATAGATGATTGAGTACAAATGAGTGACCGCCGTCAGCATCGAGACGACGAACTAAAACACGCTGCGGAGATCCTCGGTGATCTGGGGAGCATCGATTCGTCGCTTGCCCAGTTCACGACATATCGACTGGGTGGACCGGCGTCGATCTATGTTCATGTCGAATCGATTGAGGAACTTCATCTCCTTAGCGCTGCGTTGCGAGACACCCAATTGCCGTTGCTGGTCATCGGCCATGGAAGCAATTTGCTCATTGCTGACGAAGGCTTTCGGGGGGTGGCCATCACACTTGGTCACTTTGCCGAAGGAATTTCGTTCCCAGAACCCGGCGCCGAACCGATCGCAGTGCTAGGTGGCTCGGTATCGATGCCCGTTGCCGCGCGCCAGAGCGTCCATTACGGCCTCACTGGATTTGAGTGGGCAGTTGGAGTACCGGGGACCGTAGGCGGCGGTGTGCGGATGAACGCTGGCGGCCACGGTTCCGACATGGCGGCCTCGCTACGTCGAGTGCGGGTGTATCACCTGCTTAAGGGAATCGAAGCAAATGTCCAGGCGTTCGATCTTGGGCTTAGGTTTCGTGGCTCTGCTCTGACTGATCATCACATCGTGTTGAACACGACGTTGAAACTGAATTGGGGAGATGTCACTGAAGGCGAGGCACGGCTCGCCGAAATTGTGCATTGGCGTCGGGAGAATCAGCCGGGCGGTCAGAATGCGGGCTCCGTTTTCATCAACCCGGAACCGGGAAGGCAAACGGCCGCGGAGTTGATAGATCAACTTGGTCTGCGCGGCACCCGATTCGGCACGGCAAGCATCTCCGAAAAACACGCCAACTTCATTCAGGCGGATGCGGGCGGTTCGGCTCATGACGTCGTGTCGTTGATGGCCGAGGTTCGACATAGAGTCAGGGAGAGTTACGGAATCGATTTGCGAACCGAAGTTCGCCTCGTCGGGTTCGATCCGCACACTCATCCAGACTTGGCAGACATCATCGGCAGCACCACCGATACAAGCGTCGCCACGATTCGACTCGAACAGGTTTTTGGAGTTGCCCAAGACGGTTCCGATCCGCTTGACGCAACGATCCCACTGACCATGATTCGCAAGGGCGGTGCCTTCGTCGGATCGGAAGACATACCTCATCAGGTGTTGGCCGAACTTCGCGATGCATTCAACAGCGATGGAACACCGATCGAAATTCCTAGGTCTGAAGTATCTACCGTGGCAATACAGCCAGATCGAATCATCATTGAGGATGAGGCACTACGTAAACCGAGCGATGTCGACTTTCCGGCAGACGTGCGCGCACAGTCGGTTCACCATGCGCCTTCATCGACACGAATAATCATCGACGACATCGATAATTCTGCTCAGCCTGTGGAGGCGTTGCTCGGAATCGATGATGGGCGAGGGCTAGACGATGGCTTGACTAAGACTGGTTGGTTACGACGGCGGTTACGGGCAATTCGACTGCGAGTGATGCCAAGCAATTCGACCAAGCGACGAAAACGCGTATTCCTAGCGCTCTGCACGATTATTGTTCTAGTCCTCATATCTATTGTGGTTTTAGCTTCTCCGATCGTGGCGGTGCGCAAGGTATCCGTCGAGGGCGCCCGATACACAGATGCCGCGCTCGTCCAGAGCGTTGTCGAATCGCTCAAGGGTCACTCTGTACTAACAGTCGATACACGGGAAGCTGAACGTCGACTTGAAAGTAATCCCTGGGTCGAGGATGCCAGGATTCGGACGTACTTTCCCGATCGAGTCGTCATCGAAATTGCCGAACGCATACCGGCCGCCTGGTTTGTTGGTGTCGACAACCGGGCGCGTGTGATCGATAGCGATGGCCGTGTCCTGTCGGTGGTAGACGGCCAACCAACCGAGTACCGACAGATAACGGGCATTGGTCCGAATCTCACCGCCGGAGCCGTGGCCACCGTTGAATACCAGGCCGCGGCGCAACTGGCCACCTCGATTCCGGCCGAGCTCGAACCTTTGGTGGCGAGCCTAGGCATCGGCGGCCCGAACCAAATCACCATGTCCCTGAAGACCGGAACGGTCATCAATTTCGGCCCGCCGGTTGACATTAGAAACAAGCTCATTTCGGTGGTGGTACTCCTGCGTCGGCAGAACCCCGAGAAAATCATTTCGATCGACGTGTCAAGCGGTACGCCGGTAGTGAAATCAGCCTGAATCGATGTGTAAGGCTAATGTGTAAGGCTGTTGTCATCGACATGTTGTTTATGATGATGTTTGCCCTGAATTCACCGGAAATTAGTTGCGGTGTCAACCTGGAGGAGAATTGGTAATGGCTGGAGCACCGCAGAATTATCTCGCAGTGATCAAAGTGATCGGTGTTGGTGGCGGTGGAGTGAATGGAATCAACCGCATGATCGACGCCGGCCTCAAGGGTGTTGAATTCATAGCCGTCAACACTGATGCGCAGGCACTGCTGATGAGCGATGCAGATTTCAAACTCGATATCGGTCGCGAATTAACGCGGGGACTTGGTGCCGGTAGCGATCCAGAGATTGGTCGCGCGGCGGCAGAAGCAAACCGGAGTGAAATCGAAGAAGCCGTAAGTGGCGCCGACATGGTGTTCATCACCGCAGGCGAGGGTGGCGGAACTGGAACCGGAGCCGCGCCGATCATCGCCGAAATTGCACGCGCCGCTGGTGCATTGACCGTTGGCATTGTCACGCGACCATTCGCGTTTGAAGGGCGCCGAAGGTCGGTACAAGCCGATGCCGGAATCGCCAAGCTAAAGGACAAGGTTGACACTCTCATCGTCATTCCAAACGAGCGGTTGCTTACGGTGGCAACTGAAAAGACAAGTTTGATCAATGCATTCAAGATGGCAGACGACATCTTGTTGCAAGGTGTTTCGGGAATCACAGGTTTAATCACCATCCCAGGATTAATCAACACAGACTTTGCCGACGTCAAGATGATTCTTACCAATGCTGGAAGCGCACTGATGGGAATCGGAAGTTCGAAGGGCGACAATCGGGCGACCAATGCCGCCGTTGCGGCAATTACCTCGCCGTTACTTGAAGCCGCGATCGATGGGGCTAGGGGAATCCTGCTCAATGTTGCGGGTCCGTCTGATATGGGACTGTTCGAACTCAATGCAGCGGCCGAAGTCGTGCACGCGGTCGCCCATCAAGATGCGCTGATTATCGTCGGCACTGTGATCGATGACGAACTAGACGACGAAATTAGGGTCACCGTCATCGCCGCCGGATTTGACAGGTGGGACTCAGGGGCTCCGCGGCCAGTTGCACGCGGTGATGGACGTGACCCGGCTCGCGTCGAAACGAAGAGCAACCGGCTCAAGGAGCTGTTTGGCGGGAGCGATTCGGCTAACGACGATGACGAATTTGATGTCCCATCGTTTCTTAAATAACCGGTTCTAACCAACGCCATTTGAAGTAATGGCGAATGGACGTAAAGCAATTACGAAGTCGATTTGACGATATTCGTCGGCGCATCGATCGGCTGGGCGGTACCGGCGTTCAAATTGTTGCCGTAACCAAGACGTGGGGACCCGACGCAATGATCGGCGCCCACGAAGTCGGCTGCGACGGGGTGGGCGAGAACTATGCCCAGGAGCTTCTGCACAAGCTTGAGCAGGTGGCCACAGACCAACGACTGCCGGTCCACTTCATAGGTCGCATCCAAACCAACAAGGTCAAGGCGCTCATCGACAAAGTGGATGTTTGGCAGAGCGTCGATCGGGCCCAAGTTGTCGACGAATTGATCAAGCGATCAGATAAGCCGGGTACGCCGATCATGTTGCAGGTCAACACGACCGACGAGTCATCCAAGGCCGGTTGCGATCCGGGCGAGGTGCAAAAACTCCTTGCTCGGGCGAGGAGAGGCGGGCTGGTAGTCAATGGACTAATGACGATTGGTCCAACGAGTGGCGAAGGCGAGCGCACTCGTCACGCATTTGCACTTCTGAGCAAGTTGGCCGACGAATTTGGGCTACCCGAGAAGTCAATGGGAATGAGCGAAGACTTTGAGATCGCAGTCGAACAGGGGGCAACTTTGGTGCGAGTTGGAACCGCGCTTTTTGGACAGCGTCCATGACGGTTGACGCCTGATCGGATAAAGTAAGGACGATGTCTATGTTTCGTAGGGCTATGGACTATTTGGGACTCGGCCCAGACGATGTCTACGACGATTACGACGCCTCAATTGCACGGGAACGCCCGCCAAGACGCGAACCGGCAGCTCGACAAGTTCGCGATCGTCGGCGCATCGTTGAACAAGAAGACGAGTACGAAGACGAGGATTACGACGACAACTATGTCAATGAAAGGCCGACCCCGTCGCGACGATCAGTGGCCCCTCGCGACGATTCGAGCGTGCATGTTCGCACGGTCGGCGGAAATCGGCAGACTCCGACGGTGCGGCCGCTTCCAGTGAACGTTGCGGAACCAGTGACGATTCGTCCAACAAGATTTGATCAAGCAAAGGAAATTGCAGATCATTATCGCGAGGGTCAACCGGTGATCATGAACCTTGGATCGGCCGATGCGGATACGGCACGCCGACTCTTGGATTTTGTCAGCGGATTGGTCTATGTCACTGCTGGTGTTCTAGAAAAAGTTGCCGCGGGTGTGTTCCTGATTAAACCGCAGGGCTCCCGTGTCACTCGCGACTAGCTCTCTGTTCGGCGCGGTCGTTCGATGATCGTCGGTTTGCTGTGCACGGCCACGGAAATTTTTTCGTTGCTGATTTTGGCTCGCGTATTGCTGTCGTGGTTTCCGATCAACCCTCACGGCCCAATGGGTCAAATTTTGCGTTGGATACACATGGTCACCGAACCCGTTCTTGCCCCCGTGCGACGTTCGATGCCAGCGTTTGGGCCACTCGATTTGTCACCGCTTGTCGTGCTGTTGTTCCTCAATATCGTTGTCCAACGGCTCATACTTGGATGCTAAATACTGAAGTCCTTCTACACTGACGACCCGTGAGTTATCCGCAGGTTGAGCAACAGCCAAACTTCCCGGCGCTAGAAGAAAAAACGCTGGAGTACTGGGCGACAGACGATACGTTTGCCGCCTCTGTCGCCAAGAACAAAGCCGGCGAGTCCGGCAATAACGAGTTTGTTTTTTACGATGGTCCGCCGTTTGCCAACGGGCTACCGCACTATGGGCACTTGCTAACCGGTTTCGTCAAGGATGCCATTCCCCGATATCAAACAATGCGGGGCAAACATGTCGAGCGACGCTTCGGATGGGACTGTCATGGACTCCCGGCCGAGTCAGAAGCGGAGCGGCAGTTAGGAATTTCTGGTCGGCAGGCAATCACCGATTTTGGAATTGCCAAATTTAATGATTTCTGCAGGGTGTCGGTCTTGCAATACACAAACGAGTGGGAGCGTTACGTCAATCGACAGGCTCGATGGGTTGATTTTGAACACGGTTACAAGACACTTGATTTGTCCTACATGGAAAGCGTCATGTGGGCGTTCAAAACTCTGTGGGACAAAGGCTTGATCTACGAGGGTTTTCGAGTATTGCCATACTCGTGGGCGCTGGAGACTCCGTTATCCAACACCGAAACTCGGATGGACGATGCATACAAGCAGGTTCAAGATCCTGCACTTACCGTTGCCTTTCGACTCGAATCAGGCGAGGAGTTGTTGGCATGGACGACGACTCCGTGGACTTTGCCGAGCAACTTGGCACTCGCCGTAGCGCCGGATGTCGTTTACTCAGCCGTGCGTCTGCATGACCGGACTTTTATTTTGGCTGAGTCTCGGGTCGCCGGATATGCGAAGGAATTGGAAGGTGGCGTCACCGTTGCGTCGATGACGGGTGCGGATCTAGTCGGTCGAAAGTACGCGCCGATGTTTCCTTACTTCGCCGATCGGCCAAATTCGTTTCAAGTGTTGGCGGGAGATTTCGTCACCACCGACGAGGGAACCGGTGTCGTTCATATTGCGCCAGGGTTTGGTGAAGATGACAAAAGGGTGAGTGATCTCGCCGGAATCGAATTGGTCGTTCCTGTCGACAGTCGAGGGAGATTCACTGCAGCAGTTCCGGAGTATCAGGGCATGCTCGTCTTTGATGCAAACCCACACATTATTCGCGCTCTCAAAGATCGCGGAGTGGTTTTGCGACATGAAACATACGACCACTCGTATCCGCATTGTTATCGAACAGGCACACCGCTCATTTACATGGCGATGTCGTCGTGGTTTATCAACATCACGATGATCAAAGATCGGATGTTGGAATTGAACAAGGAGATCCGCTGGATTCCGGCTCACCTTCAATTCGGAAGTTTTGGAAAATGGCTTGAAAACGCCCGCGATTGGAATATCAGTCGCAACCGTTTTTGGGGCTCGCCAATTCCGGTGTGGAAGAGCGACGACCCGACGTACCCGCGGATCGATGTCTACGGTGGAATCGAAGAACTCGAACGCGATTTTGGCGTATCGGTCAGCGAGCTGCATCGCCCAGCCGTCGATGATCTGGTGCGGCCGAATCCAGATGACCCAACGGGTAAGTCAATGATGCGCCGAATTCCAGAAGTCCTTGATTGCTGGTTCGAAAGTGGCTCTATGCCATTTGCTCAGGCCCATTATCCGTTCGAGAATCAGGAATGGTTCGAACAACACTCTCCTGGCGACTTCATCGTTGAATACATACCGCAAACGCGCGGCTGGTTTTACACGATGCACGTCCTGGCCACGGCCCTATTCGATCGACCTGCGTTTTCCACTTGTGTCAGTCACGGCACGATTCTTGGCGACGACGGACTAAAGATGTCCAAGAGTTTGCGTAACTATCCCGATCCGATGACGGTGTTCGACACCCACGGCGCCGACGCAATTCGTTGGTACCTCTTGTCGTCTTCAATCTTGAGAGGCACGGACTTTGCAGTAACAGAGGAGGGAATTCGCGACACTGTGAGGCAGGTCATGCTTCCGCTGTGGAACAGTTGGTACTTCCTTTCCTTGTATGCCAATGCCGAAAACAAGAGTGGAGTATTGAAGCAAGAAAGTCTTCACACTCTCGACCGTTACATTTTCACAAAATTGAAAACGTTGGTCAACGAAACCACTGTTGCTTTCGACGCATACGACCTATTCAGCGCATGCCAGAAGATCAAAACCTTTCTCGATGTGCTAACCAACTGGTACATCCGGCGCAGTCGCGATCGATTCTGGGCCGGTGACCAAGATGCCATCGACACGCTGCACACTGTGTTGCACACCGTCAGTTTGATTGCCGCACCATTGTTGCCGCTGACAACAGAGGTTGTCTATCGCGGACTTACCGGCGAGCGCAGCATTCACCTGCAGTCTTGGCCAGAAGTAACAGGCTTCGTCGACGATCAAGAACTCGTCAGGGCAATGGACCAGGTTCGCGACGTGTGTTCGACAGCGTTGTCTCTGCGCAAGACCGCCGGACTTCGTGTTCGATTACCTCTCGCCTCGGTGGTAGTGGCATCCCCGACGGCCGATTTGCTGCGGCCCTTTCTGACGCTGATTAAAGAGGAAGTGAACGTCCGCCACGTGCAACTGACGAGCGAAGTGAGCGATTTACCAAAGAAAGAATTGCAGTTGCGGGCCGAATTGCTTGGACCAAGATTGGGCGCACTGACCCAGCCGGTATTTGCGGCGTTCAAGCGTGGCGAATGGGAACAGGTGGGTGACTCCATCTTTGTTGCCGGGGTCGAGTTGAATCCGAACGAATATTTCTTCAAGGTGAGCAGTTCGAATCAAAGCCCAAATGCTGCGTTGGTTTCAGCGGTGCTGAGCGACGGCGAGGGGATGGTCACGCTCGACACCACGATGACCCCAGAACTTGAAGCAGAGGGAGTTGCCAGAGACGTCGTGCGTCTAGTTCAACAGGCTCGCCGTCTAGCGGGCTTTGCCGTCTCCGACCGAATTCTGTTGACACTCGGGTTTCCGCCAGCGCTTCGCCAACAAGTGGATGCCCATATGCCCACTTTGATGAGCGAAACCCTCGCGCTGAGCGTGATCTGGGACGATTCGTTGGCCCCAACGACCGAACTTGACGGAACTCCCATTGCTTTAAGTGTGGAGCGAGTACGGTAATGCGCTTGTACAAACGAGAAGAGATCTAGTTTTCAACCAATTCGCAAAGGCGAGGTAGTAATGGCGACGTCCACAGCAAAGAAGAAAGCCGCCAAAAAGAAGGCCGCGCAGGCGAAGAAGAAGCGTGAATTGTTGCGCAAAAAAGCAAAGGCCAAAAAGGTTGCTTTGGCCAAGAAAAAAGTCGCCGCCAAGAAGGTCGCGCTGGCCAAGAAGAAGGCAGCAATTGCCAAGAAACTGAAACTTGACTCGGCAAGAAAGAAAAAGATTGAACAGGCAAAGAAACGCGCGTTGCAAAAGGCGCGCGACACCGAACGAAAATTGGCCAAACGAAAGCAGGATCTGGCCCGCAAGGTTCTCCTAGCCCAGCGCAAGCGCGAGCAAATAGTGAAAAAGAAGCTGGCTGCAGTTGCTGCAAAGGAAAAAGCGAAAGCCAAGATTCGCCTCGACATTGAACGCAAGGCAGCGAAGGAAGCAAAAGAGTCAGCACGCGCCGCGGCCGCCGCCGCTCGATTGGCAGAACGCCAGGCAAAGGTGGATGCCCAGCTTGCGGCTCGCGAGGCCGCATTAAAAGCTAAGCGCAAGCCTGCTCCGCCACCGCGGCCACCAATTATCAAGACCACATTCCTCGATGGAATTCAGGCGACCAAGGAGTTCGACCTGCGATTTCTTGGTTCACAACGCGACGCGCTAATCGAAGCCCGAACCAAGTTGCTCGGACAGGCCAGTCGACTGGAAGACGAGGCGCACGCACTCATTCAAGATGTGGAAATGGGAGACGTACAGTTCGATGAAGAGGGAGGCGAAGGCGACACGATGGTCGTCGAGAGAGAACGCGACCTCACCTTGTCGGCCCAGGCCCGCCAGACTGTGGAAGAAATCGATTCTGCGTTGATTCGAATTAGAACCGGAGAGTACGGATACTCCGTTCATTCAGGTCTACCGATTGCCCGCGAACGACTGAAGGCGCTCCCGTGGACGACCGAATCAGTGCTCGAACGTGTTGGAGGAATCGGTAATCGATGACCGATGGGCCACCCTTCGGCCATCTTCGCGCCAAGTCGCGTCGACAGATTTTCGTAACTTGTTTCAGCGTTGCCGCAATCGTCATCCTCATTGACCAGCTAACAAAAAATTGGGCAGTTAACGCACTCGACGGTGGTCGTCGCATTCACATAATTTGGACGCTCCAATTGAATCTCACCTATAACTCTGGAATGGCATTCTCCAAAGGGTCTGGAATGGGTCCGCTCATTGGGGTCATTGCAGTCATCGTCGTGGTTGGACTAATCATTTCGCTCCGGCGAGTGAACGGCCTCTTGACGGTGGTGGCAACCGGGCTAATCATCGGTGGTGCTATTGGAAATGTCATCGATCGCTTGGTTCGGGGCGACGCTTGGTTCCATGGTTCGGTCATCGACTTCATCGACTTCCAGTGGTGGCCGGTATTCAATGTCGCGGACATGTCCGTGATGATCGGTGCGGGACTCATGATTCTTGGCGTATCGCAATCGCAGAGGGTGGCGGCCTAACGATCATGATGACGGAGACAATTCCAAACGCATTAGATGACCAACGAATCGATCGGGTAGTCGCCCTCATCGCCGATATCAGTCGCGGCGCAACCGCTTCGCTCATCAAACTTGGCGGCGTAACGCTTGATGGCGAGGTAGTAACAGCAGGCAAGTTCAAAGTGAGAGAAGGTCAACAGATTGGCGTCGACACAACAAAGTTGCCGACGAAGGAACTACCCACCGGCGATCCGGGCGTCAAAGTCGATGTCAGATTTTCGGACGACGATGTCATTGTCGTGAACAAGGCCCCGGGCATCGTCGTTCATCCAGGCGCGGGAAACCCGAAGGGCACGTTGGTCAACGGAGCATTGGCATTGTTTCCGGAAATGGCCAATGTCGGCGACCCGCTTCGACCGGGAGTGGTGCACAGACTCGATGCCGGAACTTCCGGACTGATGTTGATGGCGCGCAGTCAACGCGCTTATGAAGCCTTGGTATTGGCAATGTCCGAACGTCGAGTGTCGCGCAATTATGAAACCTTGGTCTGGGGGCATCCCTCAGTTGCGGTGGGGGTCATCGATGCGCCAATCGGACGCGATCATCGCGACCCGACAAAAATGTCGGTTGTAGTTGATGGTCGATTTGCCAGAACGCGGTATCGGGTTCGCCAAACATTCAACAAGCCAATGGCAACCGCGCTCGTCGATTGTGAACTCGAGACGGGGCGAACCCATCAAATTCGAGTCCATCTCGCGTCGATTGGTCATCCGATCGTCGGAGATCCGACATATGGGGGAGCGCGCAGTTCATTGTCGTCCCCGCGCCCATTGCTACATGCTGGGAGACTTGGTTTCAATCACCCGATCAGCGGCTAGACCATGAATTTCGTAGTCGACGCGCCGGCCGACATGTCGCTAATTATTTCGCGTTGTGAGCAATAGTTAATTTCAACTAATCGAATCTGGCCACGGCGCATTTCCCTTAGCGGCCTCGGCAATGTTGGCAAGCGTGTAGTCGGCCAAATGAGTTTTCATGTGTTCGCCTGCGACATTCCAAATCGCCAGCAATACACAATGCCCCTCGTGATCACACGCGCCGTTTTGATGCGGCTGCCCGAAATCGCCAAGGGTGATCGGGCCGTCGACTGCGGCGACGATTTCAGAAAGGCGAATGTCTTTCGGCGAACGGGCCAAGACGTATCCGCCACCGACTCCTCGCTTGGACTTGACGAGGCCAGCACCCTTGAGCGCCAACAAGATCTGCTCGAGATACGGCTGGGGTAGTGCTGTGCGCGCGGCGATATCTCGAACCGATGTTGGGCCCGGCTCGTCGCCGTGCAAAGTTAGCGACAACAAGGCGCGACAGGCGTAGTCGCCTCGAGTAGATACGCGCACGCATCTAGTGTAGATCGGACAATGGAAACTCCGGGTCGCGTCCAACCGCGCATTCCCAACTACGCAGGCGGTTGTGTGGCGAACATCATTCCGGCGATTTTGGGACCCCGCGGAACCACGGAGGTTCCCGACTGGATGCCAGATGCGGTGCGCGGAGCGAATCAGGTTGTGTTGCTCGTTCTCGACGGTCTCGGCTGGCACCAGTTACAAAAACGATTGACGATGTGTCCAACGTTGGCCTCAATGGAAGGCGCTTCAATAACCACAATTGCACCAACGACGACCGTGTCGGCGCTGACCTCGATCACGACCGGCCTGGCACCTGGTGAGCATGGACTTGTCGGCTACCGAATGAATTTTGGCGGTCGTGTCATGCAAATGTTGCGTTGGGGCGATGACAAGGGGGATTTGCGGCGGATGTATCCGCCCGATGTCGTCCAGCCATGCCCTCCGTTTATGGGTGCGGTTGTTCCAGTGCTGAGCAGAACCGAACTTGAGGGTTCGGCATTTACGGAAGCACATCTCCGCGGGGCACGCTCGTGCGGGTGGCGCAGCGCGTCAAGTATCGCTGTACAGGTTCGCGATCTGCTCAACAATCGACACTCGTTCATCTACGCCTACTACGACGGAGTCGACAAGATTGCCCACGAGCGAGGTTTTGGCGAGTACTTCGATGCAGAACTTCGCCACGCCGATCGATTGGTCGCCGACATACTTTCCGTTCTTGTCCCTGGCTCTGTGCTTCTCATTACCGCCGATCACGGACAGGTCGAGGTTGGTGCAAACACGACCGCACTTGACGCGGCAGTCTCGTCAATCGTCACGCTTCAATCCGGTGAAGGTCGATTTCGCTGGTTGCATACTCGACCGGGCGCCGTCGACGATTTGTGGTCGGCGTGCAGTGAACATCACGGTGAAGCCGCATGGGTCATGCGCCGCGATGAACTCATCGATGGTGGATGGTTCGGTCCTCGAGTGACGGATGCAGCACGCCAACGCCTAGGAGATGTGGCTCTCATTGCACGAACGCCGACAAGTTTCGACGACATCGCTGATGGTGGTCCGTTTCCACTCATTTGTCGTCATGGTGCACTTACCGACGATGAATTGGACGTACCGCTGTTGGCGCTCGGGCACAAAAACTGAGATACTTGACGCATGAGTTCAAATAACGATTCAGTGGAAGTCATCAAATCAAATTCGACACCCGGTGTCGATGGCAATGCCGAACCACTGATCGAAGAATCGGTGACCTCGCCAGCCAAGGTCATGCGAATCGGATCGATGATCAAGCAATTGCTTGAAGAAGTGCATTCAATGGAACTCGACACACCAAGTCGCGAACGCCTTGCCGAAATTTATGAGCGTTCAATCGTCGAACTGACGGGGGCGTTGTCGCCAGATTTGGCCGACGAATTGCGGATGCTCGCACTGCCATTTAAGGATGGTGTCGTGCCAAGCGATAGCGAATTGCGCATCGCCAAGGCCCAATTGGTCGGCTGGTTGGAAGGGTTGTTCCACGGCATTCAGGCCACCCTGTTTGCCCAGCAATTGGCCGGCCGACAGCAACTCGAGCAGATGCGCCAGTTGCCGAGTGCTCCTTCGGATCAGCAAACAACGGATCGCCCTGGCACATATCTTTGATCCACGCGGGTCAAGGTTGCCGCTGGTATTGTCCCCACTCCACACGCGCTAATTGCGCCCGCACATGATCAAGGAGGCTCATCGTGGAGGGTTCATTTACCCATTTGCACGTCCACACAGAGTTCTCCATGCTCGACGGGGCATCGCGGGTCGATGAACTAGTTGCCAAGGCGGTCGCCGACGGACAGAGCGCACTGGGCATGACCGATCACGGGAACATGTACGGAGTTCTCGATTTCTACAAGGCGTGCAATAACCAGGGCATCAAACCGATCATCGGTATGGAGGCCTACATGGCCCACGAGCATCGCTCCGAGCGGCCGGCCAGGCGTGGGCGAATGGATGACTCCGGTGGAGAAACCGAAGGCGGCAGCAAGTTGTATTACCACCTCACATTGTTGGCCGAATCAAATGTTGGCTACCGCAATCTCATTCAATTGTCGAGCCGCGCGTTTCTCGAAGGTTATTACTACAAGCCGAGAATCGATTGGGAATTGTTGGAGCAATACCACGAGGGAATCATCGCCACTAGCGGTTGTTTGGGCGGACATGTTTTGCAGTCGCTGTTGCGCGGCGACGAAGCCGGCGCTAAAAAACTTGCCGCACGATTTCAAGATATTTTTGGCAAGGAAAACTTCTTCATTGAGATTCAGGATCACGGAATCGCAGATCAACGGCGAACCAATCCGCAACTAATTGAATTGTCTCGCGCAATCGGCGCGCCATTGCTCGCCACGAACGACACTCATTACACCCACCGCGAAGATCACACCGCTCACGATGCGCTGTTGTGCGTCCAAACAGGGTGCACCATCGCCGATCCGAACCGATTCAAATTTGAAGGCGAGGAGCATTACCTCAAGACCGCCGAAGAAATGCGATGGTTGTTCCGCGAGGTTCCAGAGGCCTGCGACAACAGCCTGCTCATAACCGAGCGCGCCAACGTGACGATCGAGTTCGGCAAGCCCGTGCTGCCAGACTTTCCCATTCCCGTCGGATTTGCCAACGGGGGAGAGTATCTTCGCCACCTCACCTTGAACGGAGCCGAGCAAAGGTGGGGCAAGGTGCAGCCGACTCCTGTCGCCGAACGACTGGCATACGAGTTGAAGACGATTGCCGACATGGGGTTTAGCTCGTATTTTCTCATCGTCTGGGATCTCATCCGCTATGCCCGCGAACACGGAATTCGAGTGGGACCGGGTCGCGGTTCAGCGGCCGGATGCGCTGTGGCTTACTGCTTAGGCATCACCGATTTGGATCCAATCAAATTCGACTTACTCTTCGAGCGATTTTTGAACCCGAGTCGGATCTCGATGCCGGACATCGACATGGACTTCGATTCTCGATACCGCGATCAAATGATCCGCTACGCCTCGGAAAAATACGGGCGGGATCACGTTGCTCAGATCATCACTTTTGGAACGATCAAGGCACGTAACGCGGTTCGTGACGCAGCGAGAGTTCTCGGCTTTCCGAGTTCAACGGGCGACAGAATCGCCAAACTCATGCCCCCAATTGTCATGGGTCGTGACACACCACTTAAGTTCTGCTTCGAGCACAGCGACGAACACCGCGTTGGCTACCGAGAAGCACTCGAATTGCGTTCTCTATGTGAATCCGACCCCGATGTCAAAAAGATTGTCGATGTTGCCCGTGGACTCGAGGGTCTCAAGCGATCCGTGGGAATTCACGCAGCGGGAATGGTGATCACGAAGGAACCACTCACCGAATACTTGCCGATACAACGAAAGACAGAACAGGGTCAGGCGCCAGAGGAATCACCGGTCGTCACCCAATTCGACATGCACGGGGTAGAAGAACTCGGCCTGTTGAAGATGGACATCTTGGGTTTGCGCAACCTCGATGTGATCACCGATGCCAATGCAATGGTCAGAGCAACACGCGACGCAAATTTTGACATCGACTCGATTCCATTGGACGACAAGGCAACGTATCAATTGCTGGCAACCGGCGACACCGTCGGAGTGTTTCAATTGGAGTCCAAGCCAATGAGGGCATTGCTCAAGTCGATGGTGCCAGCAAAATTGCAAGACATTGCGGCCGTGCTGGCTCTCTATCGTCCCGGTCCGATGAGCGAAAACATGCACAACGACTTCGCCGACTATAAGAATGGCCGAAAGTCGACACAGTATTTTCATCCCGACGCCGAGGAGCTGTTGGCCGACACGTTTGGCTTGATGATTTACCAGGAAAGCATCATGCGTGTGGCCCAAAAATTTGCCGGGTATTCGTTGGCCGAAGCCGACAACTTGCGCAAGGCGTGCGGCAAGAAGATTCGCGAGTTGATGGTCAAGGAAAGAGTTACCTTCGAAAACGGTTGTGAAAATAATGGGTACGGTCGCGATCTGGGCAAAGAACTATTTGACATCATCGAAAATTTTGCGGACTACGCATTTGCCAAGAGTCACGCGTATGGGTACGCGGTCATCACCTATCAGACGGCCTACTTTAAGGCCCACTATCCCGTCGAGTACTTGGCTTGCCTGCTTACAAGCGTCAAGAAGGATTCGGGAAAGGCCGCAGAGTATTTGGCCGATGCACGGGCGAGCAAGATCACCGTGTTGATTCCAGACATCAATAAGTCGGGGGTCAATTTTGTGCCGGTCGATTCCGAGGACGGGTTACAAATCGCCTTCGGACTATCTGCCATTCGCAATGTTGGGGAGGGTCTCGTCAGTCAAATTGTGTTCAACCGCGAGGCGGACGGCTTGTTTACAAGTTTCTACGATTTTGCAGAGCGAGTCCCCGAGCAGGTATTGAATAAACGAACTATCGAATCGCTGATCAAGTCCGGAGCATTCGACAACTTGGGTCATCCCCGCAAAGGATTGTTGGCAGTATTCGAACCGATCATTGATGCGACGATTTTGCGCCGCCGTGAACACGATCAAGGTGTGATGAGCCTGTTTGGCGAGAGCGACAGCAAACAAATGGGCTTTAGCGAACGGTTGACCATTCCGGATGTGCACTTCGATAAGACCGAACAACTGAAATTCGAAAAGGAAATGCTTGGTCTTTATGTGTCGGATCATCCTTTGATGGGAATCGAGGGAGCCTTACGCCGGCGGGTGGATTGTTCGATCGTCGAAGCACTCGATCGGGAAGACGGGGAATTCTTCAGCATTGGCGGAATCATCAACGGACTGAGCAGGAAATACACGCGTAAGGGCGACCAGATGGCCACCTTCATGCTCGAGGATTTACAGGGATCGATTGAAGTGACAGTTTTTCCAAAGACGCTAGAAAAACACGGTCACCAATTGGCCGACGATCTCATAGTTTCGGTACGCGGCCGCCTGGACAAACGCGATGATTCGCGAGTCGGGTTCATGGCAACCGATGTGACCGTGCTCGAAGGACTCAAAGTTGGGCAAGAAGTTTTGCACGTGAAACTTACGGCGCGTTCACTTACCGAAGACATCATCGAACGCCTGAAAGCAATTCTCAGTGAGCATCCAGGCGATGCTCAAGTGTTGTTGCATCTCGCCGGTGACAAAGTGGTGCGACTTGGTCCAGAATTTACCGTCAACATCGACAGAGCTATGGGTCAATTGCGGGTTGTCTTTGGGGCCGCCGTATACATCGTGTAGAAAATTTGGCACTTCCCGAGTTTGTGAACTCGAGGCAAAGGCCACTTTTGCTGGCAGAATGTAGGTCTATGACGGTGGAGGTAGACACACGAGACTGTGCGTCTCTGACCGATACTGATCTTGATGAACTCGCCTCGATGGGCGGATTCTTTGGAATCGGAGCCATATCCAAGGCCAAAGAGGATTGGGTGCTGTTTACGAGTGCCCGCATCGACGGCAAATTGCACGGATTTACGTTCTCCACCCTCGAGCGCATCGGCGGCACGCCATGTGTTCTGTTGGGGTTAATGAGCATTAAGCGCACCACAAAGCGCGAGACAGTGCTCAAGGGTCTCATGGGTGAGGCATTCCATAGGGCCCTGATGGCCTTCCCGGATGAAGATGTTGTGGTCGGTTCGAGGTTCCTCAGCGCAGATGCACTTGATGCGTTCAAGGGAATAACTGAACTAATTCCGAGGCCGGAACATCGCGCGGTTGGCGAAGAACGAGCATGGGGGAAGCGCTTGGCTCGCCGGTTCGGTGTCGAATCAACGTACGACGAACAGAACTTTGTGGTCAAGAGCAACGGCCACAGCGGGTTTCTCGATCATGAATCTCTGAAACCAGAAAAAATCTCGCCAGATGTCGCCACGCAATTTAAGACAGTCTCCAAATCAAAAGGTGGCGTCCTCATCGTTCATGGCTGGACGATGGCAGAATCGCTGGCCAAATTAGGTAAGCACTAGGGCCAAGTCGGTGGAATTCACCGACGTTGTATACGGGCGTCGAATGACGCGCGCTTTTTCCAAGCGAGTCGTTGAACCACAGTTATTGAATCGACTTGTTGATCTGGCATCGCGCGCGCCGTCGGCCGGCAAAACTCAGGGTTGGCACCTAGTCGTCATTGAGGGTGAGCGAATCGCCGAATTTTGGGATGCAACTTTCCCTGTCGATACGCGAGCCGAGTTCAAATGGCAGCAATTATTTGACGCGCCGGTCATTGCCATTGCCTTTGCCGATGCGGATGCATATGTTCGCCGATACGGCGAAGCAGATAAAAGATCAACAGGGCTCGGCGATGGACCCGAGGCGTGGCCGACTCCGTACTGGACCGTCGACGCATCGTTCGCGGTCATGACGCTTCTGCTCGCGGCGCAGGACGTCGGACTAGGCGCCCTGTTCTTCGCCGTGTTTAACGGAGAGGCTGAGGTTCGCCGATTACTTGGCGTGCC
>JBDTPW010000010.1:0-17397 GCA_039932495.1 Ilumatobacteraceae bacterium | reverse complement strand
TCGTCGGGTGGAAGCCAAGATCGCACCACCTGGTGGTGCTGCTGCCATGTATTACACCCGTCCAAGCGAAGATCTCACACGCCCCGGTCGCACCTGGTATCCGACCAATGGTCGCACCGTATTTCCACGCTGGCGAGAACCAACGACGGCCTATCACGAAGGTGTTCCTGGACATCACTTGCAAGTTGCTACAGCCACGATCAATTCAGAGAAACTTTCGCGCTTCCAGCGCAGCACATTTGTTTCTGGTCATGGCGAAGGTTGGGCACTGTATGCCGAGCGACTGATGGACGAATTTGGATTTCATGCCAACCCCGAATACCGCCTCGGCTTCCTGTATATGCAAGCATTACGTGCCGCTCGCGTAGTAATTGATATCGGGATCCACTGTGGATTCGCAATACCCGACAACTGGTCCTGGCATGCCGGAGAACAATGGACGCCAGAACTCGCCCTCGAGTTTCTCACCGCGCGATCAGTTGGAGACGATGCTTTTAACCAATCGGAAATCAACAAGTACCTAGGATGGCCCGGTCAGGCAATGTCGTACAAATTAGGCGAGCGCGTGTGGCTTGATCTGCGCCAAGCGGCTCAAAAAAAGCACGGTACTAAATTTGAATTGAGCAAGTGGCACGCCTACGCACTTGATTTAGGAAATCTCGGTCTTGAATTATTGCAAAAGGAACTCTCGCGCTTTTAGTTTCATCTCAATCAATTCGACAAAGAACAAGTATGACCACGGGTTTGTCATTAGATGCCCATCGTCTAGCGTGATGTCATGACTTCATCTCAATCTTCTGCGGTGTACGCAATCTCCGATCGCTTCATTGAACAACTTGCAGTCCTCGATCCAGGAATGGCTACCGCGCTAGGCATCCCAGGGCACGACCATGAAATGACAGATTTCAGTCCTTCAGGGCATCAAGCACGTGGCCAAGTGGTGCGCGACACGCTTGCCAAACTCAACCTAGCCGAGGCGACGACAGACGCTGATCGGCTGGCGGCGGGTGTCTTGCGCGAGTCACTGGAACTAGGAGTGGTGGAACTAGATGCCGGTGAATATCTACGTTCCATTCGAATAATTGCCGGTGATGTAGATGAAGCGCGGGGAATTTTCGATCTCATGCCAACCGCAAATGCGGCAGATTGGTCCGTCATCGCCGAACGCATGTCCAATGTTCCCCAAGCGTTTGCGGGAATGCGCGAATCATGGAAACTGGGTATTGAGCGTGGAATCGTTGCTCCGCTACGACAAGTGCTGGCCGTAAGCGAACAGCTGGAGGGTTGGTCTGGTCAGGGATCGCCAGCATTTTTCGAAACGATGGCTGAGAATGCCAGCGCAATTTCAGGTGCGCCCGTTGATGCGCTGCGAGATGCGGCCAAGGCATGCTCCGCCGCAATGGCCACGACGGCGAAGTTCCTACGCGACGAATATGCGCCGGCGGCCGATCCTCGAGACGGCGTTGGCCCGGAGCGTCACGCGATTGCACGCCGAAGATTTATGGGAATGAATGTGGACGCCAAAGAGGCGTACGCGTGGGGTTGGGGCGAAGTCGAGCGCCTGGACCGCGAAATGTCTCGAGTCGCTAAGGAAATCAAACCTGGAGCCCCGCTTGAAGAGGTCCGGCACTTTCTAGACACGGACCCGACTCGATCGATAAATGGGGAAGATGCATTGCGGGATTGGTTGCAACAACTGATGGACGAAGCGATGTCGTTTTTGATCACCAACAATCACTTCGATATCCCCAAGAAAATTCATCGGGTGGAGGCGATGATTTCTCCACCTGGTGGTGCGGCCGCAATGTATTACACGCCCCCAAGTGAGGATCTCACGCGCCCCGGTCGCACTTGGTATCCGGCAAATGGTCGCACCGTATTTCCACGTTGGAGTGAGCCAACGACGGCCTATCACGAAGGTGTACCCGGACATCACCTGCAAGTTGCAATCGCAGTAATTAACTCTGAGAAACTTTCTCGCTTTCAACGGAACACATTTGTGTCTGGTCACGGCGAAGGTTGGGCGCTGTACGCCGAACGACTGATGGACGAATTTGGTTTTTTGGCAAATCCCGATTATCGACTTGGCTATTTATATGCGCAAGCGTTCCGAGCCGCTCGAGTGGTTATCGACATAGGGATTCATTGTGGTTTTGCCATTCCAGAGGATTGGTCGTGGCATGCCGGGGAACAGTGGACGCCGGAATTGGCCCTCGAGTTTCTTTCCGCACGTTCATCTGCCGACGATGCCTTCAACCGATCCGAAATCAACCGTTACCTCGGATGGCCAGGCCAGGCAATCTCGTACAAATTGGGCGAGCGTGTGTGGCTCGATCTTCGCGCCGCCGCTCAGAAAAAACATGGGAGCGCATTCGAATTGCGCAAGTGGCACGCATATGCGCTCGATCTGGGAAATCTAGGTCTCGACCTATTGAAAAAAGAACTATCGCGGTTCTAAGGCACAACTACAACGGTTGTGCCGATGTGCGCCCATTGAAATACGAACTTTGCATCGGCGGTTGACGAGCGCAAACAACCGCTTCCTTGAAAAGTACCCAGTTGATCTTCCGATTGCATTGGTCTGCCGAAGCGCAACGGAAGCTCGTGAAATCCGATGTTGCCGCCATCGGGTCCAATTGCAAAGCGAGTCATGTAGCGAAACGTGACACCCGGCAATATTTGACTAAACGAGGAGACGGATTGACTAAACACGCGATAGGTGCCGGGCTTGGGCACCGCACGCCTGCCAGATACCAAAAAAGTGCGAACGATGACATCGTCCGCGTTTACCAGCCAGGCGCGCTGAAGTTTGCTCGAATACACAATGCGTCGACCGGCTCCGGACTTATGCGGAACCTGTGGTGCTATATCGGCGGGAGCCAACGCCGCAGATACGGATGCTGAACCAGAGTCGTATCCTGTGCCGTCAGCCAAAGCTTGGTTCGCAATTGGGAAAGCCAGGCATGTCGCAAGCACAGCCCCGCACATATATCGAGCGGATCCACGTGGCAACATCTACAACTCCTACTTCGTCAAATCAAAAACTGATGCGACCGTTGGTGCGGACCCATCAGCAACTTCTACCCGACCATCCCCTACCAATTTGATGAGATGTGACAACACACTTCGACCTGCAGCCTTGTGCAATTCAACTCGTACATCTGCATACAAGTTCGTCACGATCTCAGGAACAGTTTTCACCCTATCTGTCAAACATTGCAAAATTTGCGCCTCACGGTCGAGCCGATGCTGCAAGTACTGCGCAAGATATTCCTGCGGTTTTGTGACCGGACCCCCGTGAGTCGGCCACAATATTTGGTCGTTACGTCGCTGTAATTTGCGAAGTGATTCGATGTAGGCGCGCATGTCGCCGTCGGGTGGTGAAACCACCGTCGTGCTCCAACCCATTACATGGTCGCCACTGAATAGTGCTTTCTCTTGAGCCAGTGCAATGCACATGTGATTCGACGTATGGCCCGGCGTGCTCACCGCGACAAGAGTGAACTCGCCAGTATCGACGATGACATCGCCATCGCACACTGCTTTTGTTGGAACAAATTGGCGATCGATTGCTTCATCTCGTTCGCTGTCCGAATCGTCATCGACGCTGTCCACGTGTGGGCCGATCGCAAAAGTTGGTGCCCCGGTGTACTCGCGCAGCCACTGCGCAAGTGGCGAGTGATCCGAGTGACAATGGGTAACGAGAATCGCTTCCACTTGCTCACCGACAAGAGCCTGTTCAAGTGCCAATCGATGCGATTCGAGTATCGGCCCTGGGTCGATCACCGCTACTCGTCCATGTCCAACGATGTACGTTCCAGTTCCGCGATATGTGAACTTTGATGGATTGTCGGCGATCACTCGGCGGATGAGCGGCGAGACCTGCTCGGCGACACCGTAAGTTGCGTCGTCAAGTCGCGGAACAAAATTGATTTGCGCCACGGCGGTGCTATGTTGCGTCGGTTGTTTTACGCCAACGACGTTTTCGTACGCGTCTCTCCGCAACGTACACAAGTGGGTTATCAATCACCTCGTGTTGCTTACCCCAACTTCCGGCAAGTGCTTGAACCATTGCCGCTGCAGGTAAAGCGAGCACCGCGCCAACTGGGCCGAGAACCGCGCCACCGACGATGGCGGAACCAAACGCGACCGCCGCATGCACCTCCATCGTTCGCGCCGTGATACGCGGGGCAAACAGATAATTCTCCACTTGTTGATAGATAACGATGAAGGAAATGACGAATAGTGCCTTTATCGGAGAATCCAAAAATGTCAGCAGCGCCGGCAAAATTCCGGCCAGATAAGTTCCCACCACTGGCAAGAATTGCGATACAAGACCAACCCACAGCGCCATGGCGATTGGTGCCGGAGTCCCAATTGCTTGAAATGCAATCCAGTGGAAAAACGTCGAGAGTAGAGCGAGCAACAATCGCGAGTGCAGGTAACCGCCCGTTTTGACAATCGCCAATTCCCAGGTGGCGAGCACCTTGCGCTGTTTGTCAGGAGGCAAGCGTCTGCAAATTGCTCTTCGAAGCCGTGGACCGTCGGCTACAAGATAAAACGTAAACAGAATTACCGAGAGCAGCTTTAGCAGCACTCCAAGGGCGCTTACCGACAAACTAAATACCTTGCGCTGTTGACTATCGATGAACTGCTGAACTGAACCGTTCGGATCGGCAATGGAGGCGTTCACTTCGGCAGGATCAATATTGGTGTTAAACGTGTTGTTCAGAAAATCAACGGTGTCATTGACGTACTCTTCGCTGTTCGTCAGCAAGTCGGCGGCCTGACTTCCCACTAATGTCCCGATTGCACCCACAAAGACACCTGCGAAAATCAATACCGCGAGCAAAATTGTCAGCGTTCCCGTACCACGTTTCCATCCGCGAGCAGCAAGGCGATTGACGCCAGGCTCAATGGCAAGCGCCAAAAACAGCGCGACAAGGAGAAGGAGCAAAAAACTTGACAACATGTGAAACATTTCTCGGATCACGAGAGCGGCAATCAATCCGCTCCAAAACAGAATGATTGCTCGGGGCACCCACTTTGGCAATAACTGCTGATTTTGCGGCTCTTCGGCGCTCATCACATACAGGGTAGTCGTGGCAGAATATTCGACGAATATGCCAATTCAGCAAATTTCAGATGCGGTCGCCAGAGTTCGCCAAGAATTCGCTCAGGCATTGCGCTCGCGGGTGGGAGGTCCCGATGCTGCGACACGCATGAAGCAGATTCTGTCCACCGATGGACCTCGCTGGTTTGCAGACGACCGACCGATTCGTCAGGTGCACCGCGATGCGTCCATGTTCATTGCCGGTCTTCGTGCCCTGATGTTGCAATCACTGCACCCGTTGGCCATGGCGGGTGTTGCCCAACACTCCGACTTTAAGAACGATCCGTGGGGACGTCTGCAACGAACGACGGATTTCCTTGTCGCCACTACCTTTGGTTCGGATACGGAGGCCCAGCGGGTCATCGATCGTGTCTCATCTGTTCACCAACATGTTCATGGATTCGCTAGCGATGGCCGCCCTTACTCGGCCACCGATCCACACCTGTTGCGCTGGGTGCATCTTGTCGAAGTCGACAGTTTTCTGTCCGCGTACCAAACATACGGATTGCTGCCACTCGATCAATCCGGTCGGGATAAGTATGTCGCCGACATGGCGGTCATCGCCCGAGCGCTGGGCGTACCTGCCCCTCCTCAATCGGAGCAGACCCTGCGAGATCAGCTGCGTTCGTATCGGCATGAACTGTGCAGTACAACCGAATCGCGCGACGCAATGCGTTATCTCGTTTTGCGGCCACCATTGCCGTTACCCGCACGGGCCGCGTACTCCGTTCTTGTGGCCGCCACGGTGGCGACTCTGCCTCGCTGGTCTCGCCCAATGTTGGGTCTTCCTTACCTGCCAGCCATCGAAACCATTGCCTTACGTCCACTCGGCGGCGGTGTCACGAGAATCTTACGTTGGGCGACTTCGTTGAATTCGCCCTATGCCAGAGAAGTCGAACAGCGAGCACGTTCGACAAACGCGTCATAGAGTTTTTGCTGGGCGGGATCGTCGGCGGCCGTGTCTTCCGGATGCCACTGCACTCCGATCAACCAATGGTTCTGATGTTCGAACGCCTCAAGCAGTCCGTCAACACTTCTACCGACAACTTCGAGTCCGGGAGCCAGGTCACCAATTCCTTGATGATGAAATGACGCACCCTGAATCGTGCAGGTGCCCATCGATTGTGCAAGTCGTGAGCCTTCCTCAAGTCGAACCTCGTGGACGACGAACTCGGCGCCCACGGGAAAGTTCGGTGGGGCGTGATCGACAAGTTGGTTCACATTCGCTACATCACCGAGATGCTGGACCAAGGTTCCCCCGAGAACGACATTGGCCAGTTGCATGCCACGGCAAATTGCGAGCACTGGCATGTCTACCTTCAATGCAGCGCGAAGCAGTGCCGATTCAAAGGCGTCCTGTTCGGGTGACACACCATATATATGTCGACTGGGCGCTTGGCCATACAAGGTTGGATCCACGTCCGGTCCACCCATCAGGACGAGGCCGTCAAAACGAGCGATGAGCGACTCCGCGTCGCTTGCGGAAATTTGCTGCGGCGAAATCACCACCGGCTCTCCGCCGGCCCGAAGAACACAGTTGAGATAGCGGCGACCGGCAAAGGCAACCGAATCGCGCGACACTTTGCTTGGTGCACCGTTGCGGCCGGCTATTGCAATCAGCGGTGACACGCCGGTCATTGTACCGAAGTGCCAACTTTCATCGCCGATCTCAGTGCTGCCGACAAGTTCCCCCGACGGGCAATGTAAACGTCGTCCAAGTCCAACCATGCCGCCATCTCGATGAGTTCATCCTTCAGACGAAGTGCCACAACATTGCGATCCACGCCGGGCTCCGCAAAGGCCGCGTGAACCCGAAGAATTCTCTGTGCCCGATCGGCCTTCACATCAACTCGGCCGACGATCTCGCCGTCCAGCATGAAGGGCAACACGTAGTACCCGTAAATGCGCTTGTGTTGAGGCGTGTAGATCTCGATGCGATAGTGAAAATCGAACAGACGCTCATTGCGAGGTCGACACCACACCAATGAATCAAACGGCGAGAGTAAAGCATGAGTATGAATCGACCGTGGCAGCGTGGCGGACGAGTGTAGGTAAGCAACTTCCTTCCACCCCTCAACGGCGACTTCGCGCAGATCTCCACTCTCCACCAATTCCTTGATTAGCGGGCGAACAACCGTCAACTTTTGACGGAAGTAATCGGCAAGATCTGTGGCTGAGGCAATTCCCATGCTCGCCCCCGCATGATCGATGAGCGTCTTGCGTGCATCGTGTTCACTTGGAGTCGGCATCGCGATTATCGATTCAGGCAACACTCGTTGGGGAATGTCGTAGATCCGGGAAAAATCTGTTCCGCGGCCGCGCGACATCAACCGGCCCGTCCAAAACAGATATTCGAGTGCGGTCTTCGCCTCGTCCCAATCCCACCATGTGCCTTTGGCAACCTTGCGTTCCGAAAGTTGCCGAGAATTAGTCGGCCCATCGTTCACCACTCGTCGATAGATACTTTCGACAAACGCTTTGTGTGTCGCATAAAAGCTAGATAACCCCCAATGGGTGGAATGACCTCGACGGGCCGCTTCCATTTTCCAGCGAAAGAGCGGATGAAATTCAACTGGAATGTGCGCGGCCTCGTGGGCCCAGTATTCAAATATCTTCCCGTTCTTTGTCGCGTCCGCAATTGCGGTTCGCTTATGTGAACCGAGCCTGGCAAAGAGCGGCAACTCTTCGCTCCTCACCAGAACATTCACCGAATCAATTTGAATGATTCGAACATTTCGCAATACACCGGTCACGTGTCGTTGTGTAACTGCGCTCGACGGCCGTGGGCTGGCAAATCCTTGTGCGGCAACTGCGATGCGTCGAGCCTCGTGAATCGACAGTTGATCTGAAATGCGCGGCACGGTCACCTGCGCTTTAGCGAACTGCTCAATCCGCCACTGTGATTGTCACCGAGTTGATAATCACGTCGGTGACCGGCCGATCGCCGGAGCGGGTTGGGGTGTTGTGCATCGCCTCAACAACGTCCAATCCCTTCACTACCTGACCGAACAATGAGTACGACGGCGGCAAACTGCATCCGGCTGGACCGCTGACGATAAAGAATTGCGAGCCATTTGTATTTGGTCCAGCATTGGCCATGGCCACCGAACCAATCTGGTACTTCCCCTTTGCCGGTAGCTCATCGCCGAATTTGTACCCCGGACCTCCGCGGCCGCTACCTTCCGGATCTCCCCCTTGGCACATGAAATTCTTGATGATGCGATGAAAAATGACTCCGTCGTAATAGTGGTGGGCGGCAAGAAAAACAAAATTATTGACCGTTTTCGGTGCTGCAATAGCGTCGAGTGCAATGACCAAGGTTCCGATTGATGTTTCCATCGTTGCCGTGTAGCGCTTGGAAGTATCAATTCCCATTTCGGGCGGTTGAGCGAATCGCTGTTGCTTCGGTTCCGAGCCATCTAAAAGGGGGAAGTTGCTTGGCATAGAAACGAACCTTAGCGGGAGCAAGTTCGTCACTTATGATTGTGCGTATGTTAAATGAAACGTCGGCAAGTCTTGAATCTGCTTCCGAACGGTCACTCGATCTCGATGAAGTTGAAGCTCAACTTGACGCAGTAGAAGTCGCACTCGTGCGTCTTGAAGATGGAACCTATTTCACCGATGAAGTCACCGGTAAGCCTCTAGACGATCAGTTGCTTTCAGCGAATCCGATTGCCCGCCGCGCTTAGCGGTCGCGCATTTTGGAGAGCAACCTCAAAATTTCGAGATACAACCAAACGAGCGTCACTAGTAGCCCAAATGCGGCATACCACTCCATATATTTGGGTGCCCCGGCCGCCTCGGCCTTCTCGATGAAATCAAAATCAAGAGCCAAGTTCATTGCCGCAATACCGGCGACAAGGAAACTGAATCCAATACTCATCAGGCTCGAACCTTGGGGAAAAATATCCGCACCAAACAAACTGAGTAACAGAGAGACACCGTAAAACACCATGACCCCGAGGGTGGCGCCAATGACAACGCGGCGAAAGCGAGCAGTCACTCGGATAATTCCGCTGCGATACGCGACAAGCATGACCACAAACACACCAAGAGTGGCGCCTACTGCCTGCAAAACAATGCCGCTATAGGCCTCGTTGTACGCCTTTGAGATTGCCCCGACCGCCACACCGGTAGCAACCGCGTACACCGGTGCGAGAAAACGGGCGAGAGTTGGTTTGAAGGTGAGAAAAAGAGCGCAGCCGAGGCCGACGAGCATTCCAATTAATGTCCAAGCGGGAAATGTTGCGGTCTCGCCAGGCGCAACATCAGGAACTTGGATCCAACCAAATGTTGCGGCCGCAATAAGCACGACCATGAGCAGCAAAGTGGCGCTCACCGCACCGCTGGCGGTCATTGGGTTGGCAGAACGCCATGGAGTTACCGGTCCATCGCTAACTGGAGGATTCCAAGTAGTTGCAGTTCTGTTCGATCCGCTCTGAACCTCTTGGCTTGTGCCTGTTGGAGAGGCCCATCCGGATTGTTCGGGGGTTCGCGCTACTGCGCGAGAGAAGGCTTTGTCATTTAGTACGGGATTTGGCATAAATCACATCGTACTGATTTGCCATTCCATCAAGGGGTCGCCAGTTATTCGAATTGACACGCGGCTCATATTTCACCGCGATTTCTCTACTTTTCTGGTTGTGAGGCTTGACCCTGTCGGTATCGTTACCCCGTTACCGCCAACAAGGAGTCACTGTGGCAAAAGACCGTATTGATCGCGATGAGGAAGACCTCGTACGGCTCTATCTCACAGATATCGGTCAGTATGTTTTGCTCACCAAAGACGACGAAGTTCGACTTGCCAAACTCATCGAAACCGGCAAGGAAGCCGATGTTGAACTGGTAAAAACGACCAAGTCGCTGTCTCCAAACCGTCGTCGCGAACTTCGCAAAATACAGCGAGATGGCATACGCGCGGAGCGTCAATTTGTTCAGTCAAACCTGAGGCTCGTTGTCTCCATTGCCAAGAAGTACCAGGCCTCCGGATTACCCCTGTTGGACCTCATCCAGGAGGGAAACCTCGGGCTTATGCATGCCGTGGAAAAGTTCGATTGGCGTAAGGGATTCAAGTTCTCCACTTACGCAACGTGGTGGATTCGCCAGGCCATCACGCGTGGAATCGCCAACACCGGTCGCACCATTCGCTTGCCAGTTCATGCCGGCGATACGTTGGCGCGTCTACAAAAAGCGCGCTCGCGACTTGAGCTGAAGTTTGGTCGTCCAGCGACACTTGCCGAGCTATCGGCCGAAGTAGAAATGCCGGAAGACAAGGTTACGGAGGCGCTGAGATTTGCGGCCGAACCATTGTCGCTATCCGAACCACTTCGCGAAGACGGCGACGCCGAACTTGGAGATGTCGTCGAGGACCGCGCCGCAGAATCACCTTTCGAAGCCGCCGCCACAGCGCTGTTGCCGGAGGAAATATCACGGCTTCTTGCACCGCTTGATCAACGCGAAAGAGAGATTTTGGCGCTGCGCTTCGGTCTCGATCGCGGTGAACCTCGCACGCTTGAAGAGGTCGGAGAAGCCTTCAATCTGACACGCGAACGAATTCGTCAGATCGAAGCCCGGGCCATGAGCAAGCTGCGCCATCCATCAAGCGATACCGGCGCACGCGACTTGCTGTCGGTGTAGTCGCAGGCACACCTCGCGGACTAATTGCCCCACGCGTGCTGTGCACGATAGGTGATTTGATCGAAGACGTCGTCGTCTGGTTGGCCGGCGAGCCCAATCACGCAAGCGATACACCAGCACGCATTTCGCGAACGCGGGGAGGAAGCGCGGCCAACGTGGCATTATTTTCGGCCACCGCTTTCGGCTCGTCGCGCTTCGTTGGTCAGGTTGGCGACGATCGACTTGCTACTCAACTAGTCGATCAATTGGCCGCAGGCGGTGTGGATGTTCGTGTTCAGAAAGAGGGACGCACTGGATCGATCGTCGTACTCGTGCACCCAGATGGTGAACGGACAATGCTCAGCGACCGAGGGGCCAGTACGCAGTTGGCAACATTCCCCCGAAATGGTTTTGATGGCATCTCCGCCTTTCATGTTCCGACGTATTCGCTCACCGTTGACCCACTCGCCACGGCTGCCATTGGCGCGATTGGTGAAGCATTGGCCAGGGGAATTCTTGTGAGCATTGATGCCTCGTCAACTTCTGTGCTCAACGACTTCGGGGTTGACGCGTACCGTGAACTGATCGCCCTATTGACTCCCGATGTATTTATCTGCAACAGCGACGAGGCGGAACTGCTCGGCCTGTCGCCATCCAATCCGATCGATGGTGCTCGTCTCACAATCATCAAACACGGCGCTCACCCGACTGTCGCGGTGACGTGGGATCGCATCATTACGCAACTCGATGTGCCGACCGCGATCAAACCGCTCGACACGACGGGTGCAGGCGATGCTTTTGCGGCGGGCTTCATCGGTTCAATGACCGCAAGCGGCGATGTCGTCGGTGCACTTGCCGCCGGACATCAACTTGCCGCCCGCGTATTGAACACTCCGGGAGCGACTTTGGAAGAAATAAGTCGGTGAGGTGCCGTCGATGAAAACAGAAATTGCAATTGACGAGGAAGTGCGAACGGCTATCGCCAAACGGCGAGCCGTTGTTGCGCTTGAATCGACAATCTTTTCCAATCTCGGTTTGCCTTCGCCCGCAAACCGCGAAGCCCTTGACCGATGTTTGGTCGCAATTCGATCCAGCGGAGCGATTCCGGCAATAACGGCTGTCATCAATGGTGTTGCCAGAGTCGGAATTGGAGAACACGAACATGAATTGATTTTGGGTCCGGCGCGCAAAGTAGGTGAACGCGACTTGGCGCTGGCAATTGCTCAGCGATGGTCATTCGGTGCGACAACAGTTTCGGCATCCTTGTTGCTCGCCGCCCGCGCGGGCATCGGAGTATTTGCAACCGGCGGAATCGGCGGCGTCCATCGAGGCGTCCAACAACACGGCGATATCAGTGCCGATCTCGGTGCACTGGCCAAGTATCCAGTCGTCACCGTGTGCGCGGGAGCCAAGTCATTTCTCGATCTACCGCGCACGCTCGAATACCTCGAGACGCTGAGTGTTCCAGTGATTGGAATTAACTGCGACGAATTCCCGGCCTTTACGGTCTACTCGAGCGGCATTCCTATTCCTGCCCGTGTTGACGACGTGAAGCAACTTGCCGAAGTTGTCCACGCTCATCGTGAGCTTGGACGAACGGGTGGAATTCTCGCCTGTGCGCCGATACCAGTGCGCGAATCACTTGATCGCGAGATCATCGAGAAGATCATTTCCGATGCACTTGCCAGTGCCAAGTCCGACGGAATTGAAGGTGCCGCAGTCACGCCATACGTTCTGACCTCTATTAGTAAGGCAACCGGCGGCGCAAGTGTTCGAGCCAATCTCGCTCTGGCGGAAAACAATGCGCGATTGGCTGGCGAGCTCGCCGTTGCGTTGATGGCCGTTTGATAAAGTTCGATCTTGGACGACCGACGGTATCCCCGGTGGCTGTGGACGGTGTTTGCGGTCCCACCGATCGTTGCAATCTTGGTGAACCTATTTGCCCCTGAACCACACGGCCATTGGACAGAACACCTAACTGCAGTCGGATTCAAGAGCGCGCAACTGGTGCTCCTCATCGTTGCATTGACCTTGCTGGGCTGGAAGAAGTTGGGTGTGGCGCTGTGGATTGCGGTAGCAGTCATTTCTGTCGGGATCGTGAATCAAATAATGGGCGATTATCAGGTCGCCCACTCAATCTGGCGAACAAGCGGCGATCCGGGCTTCGGAGATGGATACGCCCAGGGCCACAGCGCTTCTGAGTTCGGAGACCTGCTCGTGTTGATCGGAGGTTTTACGTTTGCCATCATCGCCGGAATGAAGCGGAAGGTGAGCGTCAAATTCGCAGTGATTGCCGTCGTCATGGTGATCATTCCACCACCATTTCTTTGGCCCGCCGCCGGTGTCCTCATGCTCGTGATCCACGATCTCACTTCGCCGTCGCGATTCGATCGTTCAGTTCCGGTGGTTGCCTAGAACTTTCGAATTCATGGCGGAGGTGGACGGGAATCGAACCCGCCGAACGAGGGTCACTCGTCCCAACCGCTTTGAAGGCGGCGGAGTCCACCAGGCACTCGGACACCTCCGCTCAACAAGGTAGTCAACGCACTGACATTTAGGGCAGTCCACTTCACACATCCACGCAGCAATTCCCACCTGTCGAATATGGATGAACGAGGTCTTCATGATTGTGTGCTGGTCGGTCAAGGGCGGCAGTGGGACGTCGGTTATATCGAGCGCATTGGCGATCATGTTGGGCTCGAGTTCAGCCACTGGCGCTCGCATCGTCGATCTTGCCGGAGATCTACCGGCAACTTTAGGAATGGCCGAACCGGCGGGAGTAGGTGTCTCCGATTGGCTCATGTCACCCGACGACGTCGGCGCCGATGCGCTCGACAACTTGTTGATCTCGGCCAATGCGAATCTTTCGCTATTACCAAGCGGCACCACTCACGTCGATGCAGCCGGACGTTTTGAATTACTTGCCCACACGCTTGAATCGTGGCAACAACCTGTCGTTGTCGACGCCGGAAGTGGAGCGAGTCGTTCCCCGTTGGTCGCTTTCGCCAAGACGTCGTATCTCGTCATTCGGCCGTGTTACCTCGCGTTGCGACGGGCCGCGACGCTCGAACTTGCGCCAACAGGGATCATCCTCGTTACCGAAGATGGTCGAGCGCTTGGACGACACGACGTCGAAGCAGTCATTGGTTCTCCCGTTATTGCCGAAGTTGCGTACGAATCATCCATTTCTCGAGCGGTAGATGCCGGGCTTCTCGCGGGCCGCTTACCTTCCACACTTGGTCAAAGCCTCGCCGCGTTGAAATGATCGCTGCCAAAGTTGCCGACAGCGACGCTTTAGTAGACGCGCTGCACGAGCGCTTGATCCACGAACGAGGTGACCTATACCAGGCGGCGCAAACACATCTCAAACGAATTGCCCCGCTGCTGACATCAACAGATTCACAAGTTGTACTTTCACGAACGCTGGCGACGATTACCGGGCTCGGACCACTTGATGAGTTGCTCGCCGACGATGAGGTTCGCGAAGTAATGGTCAATGCCGATTGCGATGTGTGGGTGGAACGATGCGGCGAATTACGCAGGGTCACCACACTTCGGCAAGGCGAGGTCAAGACCATTATGGAGCGAATCCTGATGCCACTGGGCCGACATATCGATCGAATATCACCAATTGTCGATGCCAGGCTCGGTGACGGATCTCGGGTTTGTGCCGTCATTTCACCGATCGGAGTTGATGGTTCGTATCTCTCAATCCGTCGGTTCAGTGTTCGTCATATCGCTCCAGAGGCATTCGGGCCACCGTCCACCGTCAAAGTCTTGAACGAAATAGTTCGTCAACGCTGCAACACACTCGTCATTGGTGCCGCATCATCTGGAAAGACAACGCTTCTCAATGCCATGTGTTCGCTGATTCGTGGCACGGAGCGAATCGTGACTATTGAGGACGTCGCCGAACTTCGACTTCAGGCGCCACATGTGGTTCGCCTGGAGGCACGACCGGCGGGATCCGAGTCATTGCCCGCTATTTCTATGAGCGATTTGTTGCATACGGCGCTCCGACTTCGTCCCGATCGACTAATCGTTGGCGAGGTCCGCGGCGCCGAAGCAATCGACATGCTCATGGCGATGAACACGGGCCATCACGGATCGCTGGCGAGTTGCCACGCCAACAACTCAGTCGATGCCCTCCACAGACTTGAGGCGCTCGTGCTGCAGCATCACCCTCATTGGCCGATACAAACGCTGCGCCAACACATCCATCTCGCCATTGACGTGATTGTTCATGTGCAGAGGCGACGAGATGGTACACGGTTTATTTGCGATATCACGGAGGTCAGTGAGCATCCCAATGGATTACCGCGCTCACTCCTCTCTAGCGATCACTGCGAACTTCGACGCGGAAAACTTGAGTAGCAATATCCGTGCTCAATCTGGCATGCGCTATTGCGGGTTCGTTCGCCATTGGAATTGCCGTATACATCCTTATCGATCAGCCGTTTCAACGCATCTGGTCGAGACGTTGGATGCGTGAGCGTTTGAGCATTGCGGGCGTTTGGCATCAGTCCAGATGGCCCGTTGTCCTTCATCAAACAACAAATCAGAACCTCACTCCCGATGCTCTGATCAATGAGGAAATGGCCAACCTGTTGGATGCAATCTCGCGAGAAATGCAACTTGGACGATCGCTTATCGGCGCCTTACTGCACACGCATCGTGCCTATCCGCTTGTTGCAAGATTTATCGAACCACTCGCCGACTCGTGCGACCGCGGGGAGTCACTCAACGATGCCCTGCGGACCGCTGAAACTTCAACGCCCTCATCCTCGGCTCCATCTGGCGTCGTATTTGGATTGCGAGCACTGTGGGCGGCAACTACCGGTAGCGCGGGAGCCCTGGCGCTCGAACGTGCCGCCAAAACCTTGCGTCAACGCACAGCGATTGAATACGAACGCAAGGCACAGTCCGCTCAGGCTCGTCTTTCACTACGAATTCTCACTTGGTTACCGATTGTGTTTCTCTGCTGGCAAGTCATCGCCAATAGTTTGGCTCGTGAGTTTTTGCTCGCCACTCCAATTGGATGGACGCTCCTGTGCGCCGGTCTCGGTCTCAATTGGTTCGGCAGACAGTGGATGAACCGTGTGATTCGAGGAGTCCAATGACTTTCGCGTTAGTCGTCGCCTTTGCCGCGGGACTTTTCATTCGTCGAATCCGCAAACGATCCCGCGCCAAAATTGTCGTCGCACGCGCAGATGATTTGCCAGAGTTTATTGATCAACTCGTCGTGCTATTGCGCGCCGGGTACACGCCAGCAAATGCCCTTGTCCAAATTGAGCGATGGCTACCGTCGCCGATAAATGCGTTCGTCGCCGAAGTTAATGCCCTAGTTGGTTGCGGCGTTCGGTTTGCAAGTGCGGTCGTCGAATTGCGCAGTCGTCTTGGGCCACCCGCATTTCCCATCGTTGACGCGCTTATTCAACTCGACCAAGACGGAACATCCGCTACATCGATTCTCGACCGATTATCGGGCGAAGCACATGACCAAAGGCGACTTCGCGCCGAGGCTAAGGCCCGCGAACTTCCTATTCGACTTATCTTTCCGATGGTGTGTTGCGTGTTCCCTTCATTCATCATGCTTACCATCGTGCCGATGCTTGCCGGCACACTGACCGGCCTGCGCACACATCTCGGTCAATAGAAATCCTTCTCTCATCGAGGGCCAAACATGCTGATCAGAAACTTCTTCGCAATTCCAAGTACCACCGATTCTGGTCAAGCGACGACCGAGTACGCTTTGGTGCTTCTTGGGGCGGCAGTCATCGCTCTGCTGGTGATCGCCTGGGCTACTGACGGTGGCGGTGCGGGACGAATTGGAGAACTTTTCGATTCAGTTCTGTCCAACGTGCTCGACCGGACAGATGCGACAAACTCGACAATCCCTTAGTTTCACGGAAAGCGGCCAGGCCACCGTTGAACTGGCATTTATTTTCCCAATCATTCTTCTGCTTGGTGCAGCACTATTTCAATTCGGTCTCATCGTCGTCAATCAATTGGCAGTATGGGATGCCGCTCGCAGCGCTGCACGAGCCGCCGCCGTTTCAACTGATCCCCAAGTCGCCGAACGGGCCGCCAACGACGCTGTGTCACTACGTCCGTTGAAAGTCACCGTCACGACGATTGACGACGTTGTCTCTGCTCATGTGGTATACGTCGAGCAAACGAGTCTTCCTCTTATCGGGTTGTTCTTTCCTGCGGTGACACTCGAGGCATCGGTAGCCATGCTGAACGAGAATCCATTGCCATAACGCGACATCGGTATTGTTGCTCCTATCGAGCCTCATATTTCACAATCGATTGATGGTGCAACAATCATTTTGCGTGTCAGCGGAGACATTGATCTGTCGACTATCCCTCACTTCGCCCAAACTCTATTTAGAACCACCGATAATCATCCCGCGCAACTCATCGCTCTCGACCTCGACGAGGTTGGGACTCTCGATGACGTGGGACTTGGAATCGTTCTGGGGGCCGCGGGGCGAGTGCGGGCTAACGGCGGAGAACTGGCTGTTATTGCCAGCGGAATGTCACTTAAGAAAAGATTGGCAATAACTGGATTTGATCGGGCCGTTAAATGCGTCGGCTCGCTGCACGAGCTTCCATAGCCAGTGCAGCGAGCCGCCACGAACTGCCTAGCGGGGAATCTAGGCGTT
>JBDTPW010000009.1:0-3181 GCA_039932495.1 Ilumatobacteraceae bacterium | reverse complement strand
ATGCCAGCCACGACGTACACCCCCCACGGTTCGATCGCTAACCGTCGTAGAGCTCCGTCAAGACCAGTCGCTTCGTGCGCATCGAAAGAGATTGCGGCGCGCAGCAGAAAGAAGCCGATCAGACCCACAGAAATTCCTCGTCCAATTTCACCGACAGATCCGATTCGCTTCGTCCAACGCGTCCGCCCGGCCGACATACCGGCCATGTTGATGTCATCAGTGACATCAACTTTTAGACCCTTGAAAATGCGATACAGCCCAGTCGCGATGATGATGGCGCCGACTACGCCAATTGACCACCGACCGATTTCGCTGGTCATGACGTCAGTAGTGAAATCACCAACCGTCTTATTCCCGTTGGCCGTCGCATTGCGAGTCCAGGCAAGAGAGATTGCTGTTATTCCGAATGTCACATACATGATTGCGCTGGCAAAGTATCCAATTCGCTTCAGCATCTCCCCAACATCGGTCCGGCCGGGAAAGAAGACCGTCACCAGGCGCCATGCGGCGTAGAGGAACATTCCACCGGCAAGGACAATTAGCAGCAATGGCCCGCCACTCGATTGAGCAACTTCCTTGATCGCACCTGTTGGGCTCGCCTCATCGCCGTTGGCGTTGGCACCGGACCAGCCGAACGAGCGGCCAACAACCGTGAGGGCCAGCACGCCGGCCAAAACATAGATCACACCTTTGGCGAACCAACCGAATCGCCCAAATCTTACAAAATTCGGATGGGCGGCGGCCTCGCGGGCTAGTGGATTGTGACTCACCGAGATTCCATCAAACGCTCTTCGTGTCAGGCACGCAAATGTAAATTGCATCCGGCACAACCCGTACCTTTAATTTCTTCGTTTTCTTTCGCGCCCCACCATCTAATTCGAAGCGCATCGATCGTCCGAGTCGCACCGAGATCTTGCGCCCATGAGTCGTTGTCAACTTTGTCGACTGCTTGGTCTGACGCGTCGCCACGCGAATTAGTACCCGTAGCCAATCGAGCCAACCCTTGGCCGTCACAACTCCGATTTCCAACACTCCATCATCTGGTCTTGCCTCTGGAAAAATCTTCAGGCCGCCAGATACGGTGCCGACGTTTCCAAACAACACGCAACTGGCTTTGCCATCGAACCACGGCTCACCATTGACCTTGATGGTCATTGCGCTCCGCCGAGACTTCATCGCCTGCAAACCGCTTTTAAAGTAAGCCAGTCGCCCGAAACGCTGTTTCGATTTTTGGTCAACTCCACCCATGATCCGTGCATCAAAACCCGCACCCGCCATGACCGCAAATCGCTCTCCGTTGAGCACGCCAACGTCAAGTCGACGACGAGTTCCGTTTAGTCCAATATCAACCGCTTTCGCAAGATCCTTTGGAATTCCCAAATTGGTTGCCAACAAATTGGCAGTGCCGGCAGGTAAAATCGCAATTGGTATTTCGGTATCTGCCACTGCGTCAACGCTTCGCTGGACCATTCCGTCACCACCCCACACGAAGATGAGATCGGCGCCTTGCTTGATTGATCGGCGAATCATTTTAGGAGCTTCAGAACTTTTGGCGACCTCGAACCACAGTGGATCGGCGACTCCGCTATCGAGAAGTATCTGGCGCAACTCCGCCAGCCCACCTCCGAGATTCTTGTTTTGATGGGCAACGACCGCGACCGATGTCATCTCACCACCTCCGAAAAGAGTGATTGCTGTTTTCCGTTTTCGGGTGAATCATTGCGTTTGTCGATTGCCAGTTGGCCTGCTCGCACAGCGAAGGAGGCGACACAGAGAACGGCTATTCCGAGCAGGACTCCAGCAATTGCGTCACTCGGATGGTGCATCCCTCGGTAGACGCGACCATATCCGATCGCCGCAGTTGCTAAGACAGCGACTAGCCAGACGATGAATTGGACTACCCAAAAGCGGAATCGGTCGCTGAGAATCAGTGCCAACCCACCGTAAAGTGCGACCACGGCCGCGGTGTGTCCGGAGGGGAAACTTGATGTCGAAGGCAACGTCCCTAACCGTACGACATCTGGTCGAGGCCGATCAACGACGAAATTAACCGACAGAAAACTAATCAGCTCCAAGGCCAAAGCGAGTCCCAAAAATAGCGCCGCCCAACGGCGGCGAACAAGTAACAGAACGACGATGGCAAGCACAAGAACGACCAGGATGCCAAGCGTGTCGGCTACGCCGGTCGCAGTATGAGTCCAATCATTGAGCCGGCTCGTGCGGTGTTCGACCAACCACGTGTTGACATCGTTATCCCATCGAGAGAGAGCACCTAGATAATTCTTAATCAGCAGACCCAGGCCAGTAAAGAGCAAAAACACGACGATGAGTCCACCTAAGGCAACCGATAGCACAGCTCGAACAGGGTTTCCCACGAGTCGCCGATACCCCTTATGCGGACGTATCAAACATGGGGATAGCGGGTACAGATTGACTCGGAAGGTGGAAAGTCGATGCCCTTAGTCGCCCTCGTTGTGCTGGCCCTTCTGTTCGGCGTGGCGGTGGCGTGGATTGTTAGACGGTCACCAAGGAAGGACCCATCGGCGCCGAAGCTAGCGAGTTCAGACATACGCACGGTCGTCTATGGGCATCCGCGTTTACGGGCCCACCTGCGCAAACGGTTTGATCCGGCGACAACAACTGGGCTGGCATTGACTTCGGCCGTCTTGATCCTAATTTTCGCCGTCACGGTGATCGGAGTTTTGGTTTTAATGGTGCGCTCCAATTACGGAGCCGTCCGCTACGACTCGGACATCGCCCGTTGGGCGATGAGAAATGCATCGTCTATGCCGGACAGCCTGTTACGTTTCATCACCCAATTCGGTGGTGCCGTAGTTATCATTCCGCTAGCAATCGGAGTCGGTGTGATGGAATCTCTGAGGGTACGAAGTTGGTCAGTGTGGACATTTTTATTCCTTGTCATCGGCGGTCAGTTTTTGCTTTCCAATTCGATTAAATTTCTTGTCGACAGAGCTCGCCCCGCCCTTGACCAACTAACAGGTTTCTCTGGCACCTCATTTCCATCGGGTCACGCAACTGCGGCGGCGGCAACATATGCCGCATTCGCCCTACTCTTTGGAATGCGCCGATCGATCAATGTCCGAGCTATTGCAGCGGGACTAGCTGTCACTTTCGCCATCGTTATTGCCGGCACCCGCGTTCTTCTTGGCGTGCATTGGGT
>JBDTPW010000008.1:0-5717 GCA_039932495.1 Ilumatobacteraceae bacterium | reverse complement strand
CGGTGATCTGGGGACCACCTTGTCGGAGAATTCTGTCAATGAAGAGATCTCCATGCGCATTTGGGTCAGTCTTCGTCTGCTGCTGATCGGCTCAATCCTAGGTTCGGTGTTGGGAGTGCTCGCCGGGGTGTTTAGCGCAGTGCGGCAGTACAGGTTCTTCGATCGTTCGTTTGGCGTTATTTCATTTATTTTGCTTTCCACTCCGGTTTTTCTCTTGGCAATCTTGCTCAAGTTCGGCGCAATCAATTTGAATAGTCGTCTTGGTACGACATTTTTCTATACCGTCGGCGAATACACACCTGAACTTGGCGGCGGAACTTGGGACTTGTTCGTCAATCGACTTCAGCATCTCATCTTGCCCACGCTGTCGATCACACTCGGTGGCGTCGCCTTCTATTCGCGCTATCAGCGCAATGCGATGCTCGATGTTCTAAGCAGCGATCATTTGCGAACTGCACGGGCCAAGGGGCTGACCAAACGTCAGGCGTTGTTCAAGCATGGCTTGCGGGTCGCGATCCTGCCGATGACAACCTTCTTCGCCTATTCATTCGGCTTGCTGATAACTGGAGCCGTATTCACCGAAACAATTTTCGGATGGAATGGAATGGGACAGTGGTTCATCATTTCGGTGCAGGCCAACGATGTCAATGCGGTATCGGCGATTGTGCTCTTTTCCGCGGTACTCGTATTGTTGTCTGGTTTCATCGCCGATGTCGCCACGGCGGCACTTGATCCGCGAGTGCGACTGGGATGAGCCTGTTAGAACTTGAAGTTCCAGGTACCGAAGAATCGTTGGTACTCGCACGCCTTTCGCGAGGTCAACTCGTACGTCGACGATTCTTTCGCAACAAACTTGCGGTGTTTGGTCTGATAACTCTCGCGCTGATGTTTTTCATCGCATTCATTGGGCCGTATTTCAGCAAGCACAAATGGGACCAACTCGACTTTTTCTATTTGCTCCAGCCTCCATCGCGCGAACACTATTTCGGGACCACGCAAATTGGAGGAGACGTGTATGCCCTCACGCTGCACGGTTTGCAAAAATCGCTGATCATTGGACTACTTGTTGCCGTGTTTTCAACGGGGCTGGCGGCGATGGTCGGTGCATTTGCCGGATACCTAAGTGGCAAAACCGATCGGGTGTTGATGTGGTTGGTCGATCTCCTGCTCGTCTTGCCGGCGTTCCTGATCATTGCCATTCTTTCGCCGCTTTACCGAGGCAAGACATGGCTGGTTTTCGTTGTCCTATTGGCCGCGTTCGGTTGGATGATTACGGCGCGAATCATTCGTGGCATGACGTTCAGTCTTCGGGAGCGGGACTTCATTCGCGCGGCGCGATACATGGGAGTGCCCACGCGCACGATCGTGTTTCGCCATCTCATTCCGAACGTGGCGTCGATTCTGATTATCGACGCGACTCTCAATGTCGGTGGGGCGATACTTACCGAAACAAGTTTGTCGTATCTGGGATTTGGAGTGCAGCCTCCGGATGTCTCGCTGGGCACGCTGATTGCCGAGGGTACGTCCTCGGCGCTCACCTACCCATGGTTGTTCAGTTTTGCCGGAGCCTTCCTCATTTTGACGGTGCTCTCCGTAAGTTTCATCGGTGATGGATTACGAGACGCTTTTGATCCTGGCTCAATAAAGAGTGCCAAAAAATGAGCAGCGATTCTCTCATTCAAATCCGCAACCTGACTGTAAATTTCCCTAGCGAGTCGGGAACCGTTCGAGCCGTCCGAAATCTAAGTCTCGACATCAAGTCGGGAGAGGTCCTTGGCCTGGTGGGGGAATCGGGGTCAGGGAAATCGGTGACTTCGCTAGCGGTGATCGGACTGTTGCCTCCAAGCGCGGATGTGTCCGGTGAGATTCTGTACAACGGGGTCAATCTCCTTTCGCTCGGCGACACCCAAATGTCCAAATACCGCGGTCATGACATTGCCATGGTGTTTCAAGATCCATTGTCAGCACTCAATCCGGTGCAAACCATCGGACACCAAATTGCCGAATCAATTTTGATCCACCAGGACATAGCGAGCGAATTGGCAAAGAAGCGGGCAATTGAACTGCTTGACATCGTCGGCATTCCACGCCCGAATGAACGGGTCATGTCGTATCCGCACGAGTTCAGCGGTGGCATGCGCCAAAGGGTGATGATTGCCTTGGCGATTGCCAACGAACCCAAGGTATTGCTTGCAGATGAGCCGACCACGGCGCTCGACGTCACGGTGCAGGCGCAAATCCTTGAGGTATTGAAACATGCCCGCGACATCACCGGCGCCGCAATTGTGTTGGTCACCCACGATTTGGGCGTCGTTGCCGGCCTCGCAGATCGAGTGGCGATCATGTACGCCGGCCGAATAGTCGAGGTAGGTGATGTGGACAATGTCTATGAAAGTCCGGCAATGCCTTACACAATCGGCTTGCTTCGCTCAATTCCTCGCATTGATGCCCAATCGGGGGCACGTTTGGCCTCAATCACCGGAGCTCCGCCATCCCCGGTCGATTTACCGCCGGGTTGCGCTTTCTCGCCGCGCTGTCCGGCTGCCGCCGAAATTTGTTCGGCGACTATCCCTGAACTTTTGGAGATCGCGCCGGGGCGTCAGACCGCGTGCAATCGGCAATCAGAAATTCCAGGATTACAGGCGTCGGGGAAATTATTTGTTGAAGGTCCGCCACACATTTCGTCACGGGATGTGAGTACAACTTCCGTCCTTGAAATAAGTGGACTGAACAAGACATTCCCGTTAATGAAGGGTGCGGTATTGCGCCGACGGGTTGGTTCGATATACGCAGTTGACGGCGTCGACCTTGTGCTGCGGCAAGGTCGCAGTCTTGCCCTCGTCGGCGAATCCGGATGTGGCAAAACCACAACGCTGCTGGAAATCCTCAACATGGTTGCTCCAGAGGCCGGAACCATCGTCGTGCTAGGTCGAAACGTCAAATCGCTTTCGAAAAAAGACAGGTTGGCCCTACGCAAGGACATTCAAATCGTGTTTCAGGATCCATTTGCCTCGCTCGATCCTCGACTTCCGGTCGGAGACGCAATTGCCGAACCGATGCGCACTTTCGATGTTGCCCGCGAAGAACAAGACAGACGAGTAAGCGAATTGCTTCGATTGGTTGGACTCAATCCAGACCATGCCAGCAGGTACCCAGCGGAGTTTTCCGGCGGGCAGCGTCAGCGCATCGCCATCGCCCGTGCATTGGCGCTGAATCCAAAGGTCATCGCCCTCGACGAACCAGTATCGGCGCTCGATGTAAGCGTTCGTGCCGGTGTGCTGAATTTGCTTGCAGAGTTACAGGAGAAACTCGGACTCTCCTATCTGTTCGTTTCGCATGACTTGTCGGTAGTCCAACACATCGCCGATGACATCGCCGTGATGTATCTCGGATCGATCGTCGAGTCTGGCGCCGTGCGCGATGTGTTTGCGCATCCGCAGCACCCTTACACTCAAGCGTTGCTGTCGGCCGTTCCGATTCCAGATCCGAAGATCGAGCGCGCCAGGACTCGAATTCTGTTGCAAGGCGAACTGCCTAGTCCGGCGAATCCACCATCAGGATGTCGATTCCACACTCGTTGTCAGTTGCGACCAACTTTGCCGACCCACATTTCAGAGCGCTGTGTCAATGAACGACCGCTGTTACTACCAAGTGGTTCCGGCGCAGTTTCCTGTCACGCTCCGCTCAAGTGAATCGGATGTAGCCGATGGAAGCTGGGTGGGTCGAACGCGAAAACACCTTGTATCGGAAGTTTGAACTCGCCGACTTCACGGAAGCGTTCGCATTCATGACCAAAGTTGCGGAAATTGCCGAACGATTAGATCATCATCCCGATTGGTCGCAGTCTTGGAACGTGGTCGAAATCACCTTAAGTTCTCACGACAAGGGTCGAACCGTTACTTCTCGTGACCACGACCTGGCGAAGGAGATCAATCGAGTCTTCGCTCAGTTTGCCGATGACTGAGAAGGCCGAACTACATTCAAATGTCGTGCGCGTTATAGCCGCGGCTAAGGAGGCCGGACTCGACATTGTCACGCGGCGATTTCCGGATGGAACCAAGACAGCCGCTGACGCCGCTGCCGCAATCGGCGTGCATGTTGGTCAAATCGTCAAGAGTCTGATTTTTGCCGTGGACGGTGAAATTGTCATGGCCTATGTCAGTGGCGCAAATCGACTCGACGAGAAGAAATTAGCGAAGGCAGCCGGGGGAGAAGTGTGCTCGCGGGTCGATGCCGACGTGGTGCGGGTCGCCACTGGCTACGCGATTGGCGGTGTTCCGCCGTTTGGGCATAGCACTAAATTACGAGTCTTTATCGATCCAGATTTGTTGCAGTACGACGAATTGTGGGCGGCCGCGGGTACCTGGAACGACAACTTTGCGATATCCCCGAGCGATTTGGTGCGTGTTAGTGCCGGGACGGTCGTCGAACTTAAATGATTCGACTTCGTCTGGCAACACTTGACGACAGTTCGATGTTGCAGATGTGGGCAGATGACGTCGATCTTTGGACATCAAGCGACGAGGACGGATCATTCGACTGGGACTCCGAAATCCCGCGCACCGTTGACTGGCGAGAGTTGCTGGTCGCAGAGCACGATGGCCGGCCAATTGGATTTATTCAGATCACCGACGCAGCTAGAGAGGAATCGCACTATTGGGGCGACGTCGAACAAGGTGCGATGGCGATCGATATCTGGATTGGCGATCCAGTCGATAGAAACCAAGGTTTTGGTTCAAAGATGATGCAACTCGCCATCGCTCGTTGCTATGCCAGGGATGGAGCTAGGTCAATTTTGATCGACCCACTTGATGCAAACGAACGTGCCTGCCGGTTCTACGAGCGCCTCGGCTTCACGTTTGTCGAAAAGCGAAATTTCGGTCGCGACCTGTGTCGCGTCTATCGGCTTGATCGTTCGTAGTAGCTAGCGCGTCTTCTTTCGGGCGATCAATTCGTCGTGGGGAATCATGAAGTATGCGGGATCGCTGTTGCTCCACGAAATCCATCCGTCATGCATGCTTTGCAATTCAGAATCGGTTAGCAACTTGAGATTTCGCGCATGGTCCGCAAAGTTCGAACCGAGAACGCGATCTGCCCATATATTTCCCCACCATTTCACATCCTCAGGAGTCTCAAACATCCATTTGGACGTGGACCGTTTGACGGTTTCAAGTCCGGCTTGGCTCGCCCAACTTTCTAGGAATCGGCCGGCGTCTGGCTCACCGCCGCAGAATCTGGCGACCGCAATATACGTGGCCAACCATTTATCCAGCACGGCCGATTCTGGCGACCACCTATATCCAGAATGCTCCGAATCTCGTACGGCAATCACACCGCTTGGCCGAACAACGCGCGCCACTTCAATGAGAAGTGATACCGGATCGGCGACGTGTTGGAGAACTTGATGGGCGTGCACGACATCGAACGAATCGTCGTCAAATGGAAGGTGGTATGCATCGAGAATTTGGTATGTCACGTTTTCACGATGCTCACTGGTTTTTGCGACTTCAATTACGTCTTTGGAAGTATCAATTCCGATCACAGATCCTTGCGGACATAGCGATCCGAGATCATTAGTCAGTGATCCGGGTCCACACCCGACATCGAGTATTTGCGAATCAGCGGAGACGAACGGAACGACATATTGCGCAGAGTTTGCTACCGTCCGCCACGAGTGACCTCGAACAACCGATGGCTGGTGGCCATGCGCGTATTGG
>JBDTPW010000007.1:0-4557 GCA_039932495.1 Ilumatobacteraceae bacterium | reverse complement strand
CGGATGACTCCATTCCATGCTGAAACGCTTGGTGATGTGCGGTTTAATTTGACTCCCAAGTCCCAAAATAAATCGACCGCGCGAAAACGACTGGAGATCCCAGCCGATATTGGCAAGCGTCATTGGGTTGCGAGCGAATGCAACCGCAATCGAAGTTCCCAATTCAAGATTGGTCGTGTGTTGCGCCGCTAGCAAGAGCGGGAAAAATGGATCGTGGGAAGTCTCCGCGGTCCACCCACCGCTGTAGCCTGCATCTTCAAGTTCGCTCGCCGCTTGTGCGGAATGGTTCAGGTTGACCGAAATTCCGCCATCGATTTTCATATTCTCAGGCTCTTATGATTTTTGCGTTACGAGTGACTCCAGAGCGACTGTAGGCGAGACGAGCGATGAAGGAAGTTCGCCAAATTTGATCAAGTCGCCTCCGATTTTTCTTGCCGTATCAAGTAGCAATGGAAGATAATCCTCACGCAATTCATCCACGGTCACTTCGGCAACGTGGACGGGTATGTTCACCGTTGCCGCCGTGTGCCCATTGCCGTCGATGATCGGTACAGAAATCGCCCGAACTCCAAAGGAGAGCCGCTGGTCGCTGATCGCATAACCCTGGCGCCGAACCTGTGGCAAAATTTCTGCGAATTCCTCATCGGTGCGGCTAAGTCGTGCCTTCATATTCGCCTTTGATGGCAAAGCAAGCGTGCGCTCGAGTTCTTCTTCTGTGAGATCGGCAAGTAGAACATCGCCCATTGACGTGCTGCGGTTGGGGCTGCGGGTGCCAACGCTCATCGTGATCACGAGAACTTTTGGTGTTGTGACCCCGGCGACGAAAACGCTGTCGCCGCCATCAAGCTGAGAGACGGAGCAGCATTGGTCAATGTTCGCGGAGAGTTCTTCGATGTGTGGTTTGGCCACGTCCCACATCCCACGCGAAGAGATATACGCCATGCCAAGGTCGATGACGCGCGGAGTTAGTGAAAAACCTGCGGGTTCGCTTCGCACGTATCCGAGCGCCTGCAATGTGAGCAGTAGTCGATGTGCGGTTGGCCTGGCCAGCCCGGTTTTTGTCGCTACTTGTGCCGATGTCATGACTGGCGAGTTCATTGAAAACGCCTTGATGACGTCTAGACCTCGGGCGAGGGCCTCAACGAAATCTTTGTTTACGAGTTTTGCCACGAGTTCTCCCTCTGGCGATTTCTCACTTCGATACAAAGTATCAGGCGGCGATAATGCTCACGAATCGGCGCGATGCTCGCGGAGAAATTGCTCGAGTTCGGCGGCGATTTCGTCTCCGCTTGGCAGCGGTGCGCCACCAAATCCACTCGTGAGCGTGCCGTTTCCGCTGTGCGACTCATCAAAAGCCTGCTCCAATTGCGTGAGCATGGCTGCGTGTTCCGGATTGGCACGAACAAGTTGGTCGAGCCGTTCCCGTTGGAGTGTTGCCTGCTGGCGAATACCGCTTGTCTCCAACGAAATGCCACCAGAGTCGCAGATTGCCCCGAGAAGCGCGGCCGAAGCAGCCGGATACGCCATCGATGCGACGTAGTGAGGAACCTGTGCCCACAATCCGAGAGCCTCGATGTTTCGCTTGGCAAGGGCGTGTTCGAGGGCGGCTTCCATGCCGGCGGGGACATCGATTGAACTTTTCAGATACGGAAGCGATTCGACCAATTCTCTGGACGGCGAACTGCACGACACTTGAACCGCTCGAGTGTGAGGAGTGGCAATCGGATATGCGCCAATACCCAACATTCGTCGAACTCCAAGTTTCACTGCGAGATCTCCAACAACATCGGCAAAGTGCTGCCAACGATTGTCGGGTTCGGGACCGGTGAGGAGCAGGACGGGCCTGCTGTCGATGTCATATCCAAGTAGCAACTGAGGTGTCGACCAAGTGAGATTGGTGTTGACGCCTTCTCTCAGTTCCATCGTTGGTCTACGCGCCCGATAATCAATGAATTCGTCTGCGTCAAAAGTGAGCAGAGTCTTGGCATTGGTATCAATGACCAGCAATTCCATCGCCGCCGCGGCCGCCGAGCTGGCGTCGATCCAACCGGAGAGCATGACAACCAACAGTGAAGAGTTAAGTCTCGGCAGAGTGCCATCGAATTCGGAACCTATCTCGTACGAATCACCCATGACGGCTGTCAGTGTAGGCGTGCCAAAAGTGTTTCCGCCTGTGTCGCTGCATTGTCAACTTGGACTTTGAACGGTTCGAGATCGGCCGCGTTGTGTTTACCGAGTGCGCCGCCTAAATATCGCGCGTACACGCCCTCGATGATGCAGGCGTATTTCCACAACGCAAATGCAATGTAGAAATCTAGGTGAGTGGCGTCGCGATCTGACGCTTCCGTATAACGCTGGACAAGATCTCGGCGATCAACAAAGCCAGGTAATTTTGTAGCCTGATACGCGGTCACCAATGATTCGTCGTGCGGTCCTGTCCAATACACCATCAGCAATCCAAGATCGGCGAGTGGATCGCCGAGTGTACAAATTTCCCAATCGAGGACCGCGACAATGTTTCCCGAGTCGTTGACGATGCAATTGTCCAAGCGGTAATCGCCGTGCACGATCGTTGCCGGTCCCTGTGCCGGAATGCGTTTGGCCAATACATCGTGGACCCGATCGATCGCCGGTAAATCCCTTGTCCGTTGGGCATTCCATTGCCCATACCAGCGCTTAAGTTGACGTTCGATATATCCGTCTTGCCGCGCCAAGTCGTCCAAACCAACGCTTTGGATATCGACTCTGTGAATCGATGCCAACGTGTCGATCAACGACTCGCTAGCCCGATGCCGAGATTCAACCGTCAAGTGCTGTTCGGCGCTCTGCTGATCCCGAATGACATGACCCTCCACAAATTCCATGACATAAAACGGTGCACCGTTCACTTCCGGGTCGCTGCACACGCCCAACGCAGGTGCAACTGGAACCGCCGAATCTCTTAGTGCGGAAATGATTCTGTATTCGCGGTTCATATCGTGTGCGCTTGCAAGCGCGTGACTAAGTGGCGGGCGCCGTAGTACCAAACGCCGACCGAACGAATCGGTTACACGATATGTGAGATTCGAGTGGCCACCAGTTATGAGTTGAAATGTAAATGGAGCCGACACGCCACCGATGTGAGCCGACAGCCAATTGCTAACACGCAAGCGATCTATTCCACTGACGTTTGTATCTGCATCCGCGTCGGCCATCGCCTCAAAACCTAGCGAAGACCTGCATCGATGGCGGTAGCGTTTCGGGAATGGCAATCGATGTCACCGATGCAACATTTCAGACTGAGGTGTTGGAGCGTTCAAAAACTTCGCCTGTGATCGTTGACTTGTGGGCGCCGTGGTGCGGTCCATGTCGGACGATTGGGCCAATCCTTGAGCGCCTCACCGACGCCACAAACGGCTCTGTAGTGCTGGCGAAAGTCAACGTAGACGAGAACCCACAAATTTCGGCCGCGTTTCAGGTGCAGTCGATTCCGGCCGTGTATGCGATGAAGGACGGCAAGGTCGTCAATCACTTCATTGGTGCCGAACCAGAACATGTCATTGCGGCATTTGTCAATTCGCTGGCGCCGTCTACAGCGGCCGAGTCTGTCGCGTCGTTGATCGCACGTGGCGATGAGGATTCCCTCCATGCTGCGCTGGTACTTCAACCTACAAACGAAGATGCCGTAGTGGCTCTTGCAAAATTATTGATTGCCCGCAACGCGATTACCGAAGCACTCGAAGTTCTATCGCGGGCAACTCAAACTCCAAGAGTTGTCAACTTGGTTGCCGAGGCGCGGCTCGCCTTTCATCCGACCGATGATTACGACTCCCAACTCGCCGCACTTCTTCCCGTCGTTAAAACCGATGAATCGGCGCGCGCAAAGTATTTGGAAATTCTTGAACTCATGGGTCCATCAGATCCACGAACGGCGCCACAACGAAAGAAATTTACGGCCAAGCTGTTCTAATTCGACATCCGTTCTGTGCACACATGGACGGTGATGGACGTATGCAAACGAGTTCGGCAATTCAGTGTCGATTTCGTCAATTGGATAGGTATCGGCCGGATCGTCGCTACCACTGGAGGAGTGGTTCTCGTAATCGTTGGCGGATGGTGGGTCATGCGTACGCCGACGCTTCCGATTGAGTCACGAATTCCATTTGCGCCACAGACCGTCGAAATCGAAAGCGGGAGTATCGGCTCGTCAGCAATTGCGACCACGTCAACGATTCCGTTGACGATCATGGTCCATGTCGCTGGCGAGGTTGTTCACCCGGGAATCGTGGTCATTGACGGCGACTCTCGAGTGATCGATGCGCTCACCGCAGCCGGAGGTCCTACGTCGCGGGCCGATCTCAATCCTGTAAATCTTGCGGCCTCTCTCGTCGATGCGGCTCAGATCTATATTCCAAGACTCGGCGAGGTACCCAGGTCCAAGGTCAATCGGCCATTGCCAGGTGTCAATTTGCCGCCTGCATCGATCGACAATTCCACAGTTTGGTCAACGAAACCTCAGCCAATTGACGTCAATCTCGCGACCGAACAACAACTGGTTGAGCTTCCGGGGATTGGCCC
>JBDTPW010000006.1:0-24390 GCA_039932495.1 Ilumatobacteraceae bacterium | reverse complement strand
GCGCGTCCGGAGGGACTTGAACCCCCAACCGTCTGATCCGAAGTCAGATGCTCTATCCATTGAGCTACGAACGCTTGTGCACTTCAGGATAGTGGGTTATTGAATTAAATCTTGGACGATTGGCTCCTGAGTCGGTGGCGTCGAGGCGAATTTGATCGCTTCACGAATGAGTACTTCGGCGCGTGAACCTTTAACATCGTCATTGACGTGAAGCGTGCACAAGCGCATGCTTGGGGTTACCGGGTCACCAATCTTGACCAGATCGGCAATCCCGACGGCGTGATCGACCGTGTCTGTCAGTGAAGCACGACCACCGCCGAGAGCCATGATTGCTTGACCACACTTCAAGGCGTCCACTTCAGCAACGAACCCCTTAGCATCGGCGGGCGCCTTGATCTCGAGCAACGTTTTAGCGGTCGGAAGTCGCGAATAGTCGTCAATCACCTTTGGATCGCCGCCTTGCGCCACGCACATGTCGCGAAATTTCTGCAGGGCAGAACCATTTTCAATTGCGGTCCCCATTTTCTGACGAGCCTCAACTTCGTCACGTGCGACACCGCCGAGGATGAGCATGTGGCTAGTGAGTGCATATGTCACTGCCATTAGGTCGGCCGGACCGCGTCCCTTGAGGCATTCGATCGATTCAATGACCTCCGTCGTGTGGCCGGCGGCGTGACCAAGCGGCTGACTCATTGCCGTGAGCAAGGCACGAACGGGTTTGCCTGAGACTTTGCCAATATCCACCATTGTTTGGGCCAACTCGCGCGCATCTTGTTTGGTTTTCATGAACGCCCCCTTGCCGAACTTCACGTCGAGTACAAGTGCGTCGATTCCCTCTGCGAGTTTCTTGCTCATGATGCTGGCGCAAATCAATGGAATTGATTCGACGGTTCCCGTCACATCGCGCATCGCATAGAGCTTGCGATCCGCTGGCGCAACCTTTGGGGTTTGACTCGTCATGGCCGCGCCGATTTTCAGCAGAATTTGACGAAATTCCGGTACAGACAATTGCATCTTGAAACCAGGAATCCCTTCAAGTTTGTCAACTGTTCCACCGGTGTGTCCAAGACCGCGGCCACTCATCATCGGAACCTTGACGCCGCATACGGCCGCGAGCGGGGCGAGGATAAGCGAAACCTTGTCGCCAACACCGCCGGTCGAATGTTTGTCCACCTTGATTCCTGGAATTTCACTCAAATCGATGACATCGCCGGAGCGCATCATTGCGTCCGTCAACCACGCAGTTTCCTGAGCAGTCATGCCGCGCCAAACGATTGCCATGAGCAATGCGCTGATTTGATAGTCGGCAAACGTGCCATCGGTGGCACCGCGAACAAAGAATTCAATTTCTTCCTTGGTCAGAGCACCTCCATCGCGTTTCTTGATGATGATGTCTTGAGGAAAGAAATCCTCAGCTTTGGTGATAATTGGGCGCCTCGTGCGTAATGGTGACATCGTGCGGATGACTTTCTTCGCGACCGGCGGTGGTCACGCGCATAAACCGTGCTCGAGAATAAAGTTCCGGCAGGGTAGCGGCGCCGGCGTATCCCATTCCAGAGCGCAGGCCGCCAACAAGTTGAAACACGACATCGCCAAGTGAACCGGCATAGGCAACGCGGCCTTCAATTCCTTCTGGAACGAGTTTGTTGCGCGGAGTGCTCGATCCCTGTGCCGAGCCGTAACGATCGGCGCCGAGGCCTTGCATCGCGCCAAGCGAACCCATCCCTCGGTAACTCTTGTATCGACGACCTTCAAATAGTTCAACTTCGCCCGGCGCCTCGTCGGTGCCAGCGAAGAGACTGCCAAGCATGACGACCGATGCGCCTGCAGAAAATGCCTTGACCAGGTCACCGGAGTAGGTGACGCCGCCGTCGGCGATGAGGGGTATTCCGTGCTGATGGGCTCGCTGCGCCGTGTGCCAAATCGCGGAGAGCTGAGGCATGCCCGCACCAGCGATGACCCGTGTTGTACATATGGATCCTGCCCCAACACCAACTTTGATGCCGTCAGCCTTGGCTGCCGCAAGCGCGTCCACTCCTTCTTCTGTCACAACGTTTCCAGCTACCACCGCCAACTCCGGCCAGTTGGACTTCACTCGTTCGATCGCCTTGATTACTCCAGCCGAATGACCGTGAGCGGTGTCGATGACGAGTGCGTCGACGGATGCTGCGACGAGCGCATCAACCCGTGATTCGAGATCGGCACCCACTCCAACGGCCGCCCCGACTCGCAATCGTCCGCCGCTGTCCTTCGTTGCATTGGGAAATTCTTGGCGCTTCATGATGTCCTTGACTGTGATCAGACCGCGCAGATGCCCGCTCGAATCGACGAGTGGCAGTTTTTCGATCCGATGCGTGTTGAGAATTGCTCGAGCCTCATCCAGCGACGTGCCCTCACTCGCCGTTATTAGACCTTTGCTGGTCATGAATTCACTGACCTGCTTCGAGTAATCGCTCGGCGCACAAAATCGAATGTCGCGATTGGTCAAGATTCCGACAAGTATTCCTTCGCTGTCGGTGATTGGAACCCCCGAGAAGCGGTATCGATTCATCAATTGCTCGGCTTCTTCGAGAGTTGCTGTCGCCGGCAATGTCACGGGATCGGTGATCATTCCCGATTGTGCCCGCTTGACGCGACGGACTTCGGTTGCCTGTTCTTCGACAGTCATGTTGCGGTGAACAATTCCAATACCTCCAACACGCGCAATCGCGATTGCCAATCGAGATTCGGTGACGCGGTCCATGGCCGCCGACACCAAAGGAGTGGAGAGGTAGATATCGCGGGCGAAGTGACCAGTCGTATCCACCATGTCGGGTAATACTTCGCTGTATCCGGGAACGATGACCACATCGTCAAACGTGAGTCCCTCGAAGCGGGAGAAGAATTCTTCGTTACGGTCGGCTGGTCTCACGACATGGGCTCCTTAACGCTTGAAGATACTTTGCTCGGTAACGGTTGATTGCAGATTTTTTGCAGTGCCGACACCAGCATTTCGTGCTCGTGATGGTGAATCCGGGCGGTGAAGTCATTAAGTGTGTCGGTGGCCAAGATTGGTACGGCCACGCTCGCAATGACCGGCCCGCAATCGACACCTTCGGAGTCGACAAAATGGACCATTACCCCAGAGGTTACTCGCGAGCCCGTTTGGGCTTCGGCGAATGCGCGCTCGATGGCGTGTATTCCAGGCAACTCACCGGGCGCCGCCGGATGCAGATTGATGATCCGACTCGGGGTCTGGGGATTAGGGGAGGCAAATCTGGCGACAAACGTGTCCGATAAGACGCGCATGAATCCTGCCAACACGACCCAATCGGGTTCATATGCGCTGACGGCTTCGGCCAGTCGCGCATCAAACGATTGACGACTTTCGCCAGCCAATTTCGTTATGACACGGGTGGCAATGTCGTTGCGCTGCGCCCTGCGAATGGCGCCGATTTCGGGTTGATTGCTTACTACAGCCACCACATTGCCGTTTATTGCGCCCGATTGGCATGAATCGATGATTGCTTGCAGATTCGTTCCCTCGCCAGATGCCAAGACCACTATCCGATGACGCGAATCGAGACGTACGCCTGACTCTGTCATCGTAGATTTACTCGTTGTGTCCCAGAGGCGAGTTTTCCAATGGTCCATGTTGGTTCATCAATTGCATCGCGAACCTTTGCCGCATCGTTGGGGTCCACAATTATGACCATGCCAATCCCCATGTTCAGTGTTCGATACAGCTCGACGTCGTCCATCGTGGTGAGTTGGCGCACGAGTTGGAATAGGGGTGGCATCGGCCACGAGCCAAGTTGAACTTCGGCATCAACACCTTCAGGCAAGACGCGTGGAATGTTGTCCGGCAGTCCGCCGCCGGTGATATGGACGAGCGCCTTGACGCATTCGGTGTCGAGTGCCTTGGCCAACACGGGTAGATAATTTCGATGCGGCTCAAGCAAAGTATCTGCAAGGTTGCGGGTGAGTGGGTGCGGAGTTGCCTCAAGAGGAATCCACTCAAAAATCTTTCGCAGTAGCGAGTAGCCGTTTGTGTGTGGTCCGTTCGATGCGACGCCAATGAGCACGTCGCCGGGCGCGATGTCCGATCTAGGCAGTAGGTTTCGTCGCTCAGCGACGCCAACTAGCGTGCCGGCAATATCGAATGCGCCGTCCACGTACACACCCGGCATCTCTGCGGTTTCACCGCCAAGCAACACGCACCCGGCGGCGGCACATGCGTACGACATTCCGTCGACAACTGCGGCAACGCGCTCGGCATCAACATGCGACGATGCGAGATAGTCGAGGAAAAACAACGGCGTCGCGCGTTGGACGAGCACATCGTTGATGCAGTGATTGACGATGTCGATACCCGTTCCCCGAACGCGTCCCGTCCGAGCTGCCAACTCAACCTTTGTACCTACGCCATCTGTCGAGGCAACTAACACAGGTTCATCAAATTCCTTAAGGAATGAAACATCGAGTGCACCACCGAATGCTCCGACACCGCGTAGAACTTGCGCCGTGGTGGTCGTCTCAATACTTGCCTTCATCAGACTGACTGCTCGAGTGCCCTCATCAATGTCAACGCCGGTTGACGAGTACGACGTAATTGAGGCGCCAATCGATCGCCAGCCGATGTCGCGACGGAAATATGCGCCACTGAATTTCACGGCAGCGGCATTCTGGTAGGCGAGTGCTCGCGCTTCGGACAAGGTTTCTCCGATTCCGACGTACGTGAAGATACGGCCGCCGTTGGTGAAAAGTCTGTTGTCGAGAACGTCTGTGCCACCGTGAAACACGGGCGCCGACGAAGTGGAGTCTCCAGCACCCAAGATCGGGATTCCATGAGAAGACGCAGCGGGGTACGTGTCGCAGGCTACGACTACCCCAAGTGCGTACAGAGGACAAACTTTGACATCACTCGTCTGAAGTTTTACGTCTACGCAACTCATCATGATGTCGAGTAGATCGGAATCCAACAGTGGGAGCAGCACTTGCGCTTCCGGGTCGCCAAAGCGACAGTTGAACTCCAACAATCGTGGTCCGTCTTTGGTAATCATCAGTCCGGCGTACAACACGCCGACGTATGGCATCTGCAAGGACTCGAGATGGGCAATGACCGGCTGAATAAATTGGGCATTGAGATCATCAACGTTCAATCCAACGTCGATTGGCGCATACGCACCCATCCCGCCGGTGTTGAGTCCTGTATCGCCTTCGCCGATTCTCTTGTGATCTTGGGCTAGTGGTATCGGAACCGAAGTGTGGCCATCGCAAAACGAAATGAGCGAACATTCGATTCCATGGAGTCGTTCTTCGATAACCGTCTCGCCGATGGTCAGACACTCCACAATTGCGGCGGCGGTTTCGTCTTGGGATTCGGGTACGAATACACCCTTGCCTGCCGCCAAACCGGACTGTTTGATGACGACTTCGGCGCCCAGTTCTTTCCACCATTTGAGCGCCGCGGCGGATTCGCCATCGCCAAAAGTTGCATACCGAGGGCCAGGAATACCGAGCAGAGAGGCAATCTCCCGCGCATACGATTTCGACGTTTCCAATCGGGCGGCGCGCACCGTCGGGCCGAAACAGCGAATGCCTGTCTTGGCCAACTCATCGACGATGCCAGCAGCGAGAGAAATCTCAGGGCCGACTACTACTAGATCCACCTTTTGATCGACACATAGTGCCACCAGCTCGACAATGTTGTCGGCCGCAATCCCGAATCTCTCTCCTGGGATTCCTCCGTTTCCTGGTGAGACGAGCAGACGCTTGCATCTTGGGGATTTTTGGATACTCGTTGCGAGGGCATGCTCGCGTGCTCCGCCGCCGACGATGAGAACAGTTAGCGACGAACTGGCCGTCACGCCAGAACCTGATCGAACAAAAATTTCGAATGTCGTTTGGTGATTTCAATCGGATAGTCACCCGTGAAACACGAGTTGCAGTAACCGTCTGTGCGGCCGACGGCGCGCATCATTGCTTCAAGCGAAAGGAATGCAATCGAGTCGCAGCCAATAAATTCCTGTAGCTCGTCCGGCGTCATGCGGGCGGCAATGAGATCATTGTCGTGACCCATGTCCACTCCAAAGTGACATGGGTGGATGATCGGCGGACAAGTGATCCGCATGTGTACTTCAATCGCGCCAGCGGCGCGCAGGAGTTTGACTAGCGGTCCAGCCGTAGTTCCGCGAACAATCGAGTCATCTATGAGTACGACTCGTTTGCCCGCCAGATTTTCAGAAAGAGCATTGAACTTCATTGCCACCCCACGTTGGCGCATCGACTGGGTGGGCTCGATAAATGTGCGACCGATGTAGCGATTTTTGATGAATCCGTCGTTATATTCGATTCCACTGACGCGGGAATATCCAACCGCGGCCGGAATCGAAGAGTCTGGTACGGGCACAACAACATCGGCTTCTACAGGACTTTCGCGGGCAAGTTCCTCGCCGAGTCGTTGACGTACCAAGTGAACGCTTCGGTCGTCCCACTGTGAATCGGGGCGGGAGAAGTACACGAATTCAAATGTGCAACGGGCCTGCTTGACAGACGGCGCAATTGCTTGTCGCCGAGTCAGCTTGGAACCCTGAGCGGTCACAATTTCCCCCGGCGCGACTTCGCTAATGTCCGTGCAGTCAAGAGTTCGCAATGCGCATGTCTCGGAGGCGATCGCGTATCCGCCGTGTGGTAATCGGCCAACCGAGAGAGGACGAAAACCCCATGGGTCGCGCACAGCAATGACTCGGTCGGCGGCAAGCACGACGAGCGAGTATGCGCCGCGCCACGACGAGAGCGTGCGTTCGAGCCGATCCTCCCATGTTGTTCCGCCCGCCGATGCGAGCATCAAAGTCATCACCTCGGAATCTGAGCTAGCCGTCAGCCCAAAACCTTTACCGAGCAATTCATCGCGCAACTCCGCGGCGTTGACAAGATTGCCGTTGTGAGCCACGGCAAGTGGTCCATTCATGGTTTCGACAAGAAATGGTTGGGCGTTGCGCGCCCCTGAAACTCCCGTCGTGGAGTAACGGTTATGACCGATTGCATGGTTGCCAACTAATGGCGCGAGCGTCGCCTGCGTAAATACGTGCCCGACCAAGCCGACGTCTTTGTGCAGTCGTGCTTGACGCCCGTCCGAAACGGCGATACCAGCGGCCTCCTGACCGCGGTGTTGCAGCGCGAACAGTCCAAAGAAGGCGAGTTGAGCGACATCGTCTGCCGGTGAGGAAACTGCGATGACTCCACATTCCTCGCGAGGCGAGTCGGTGGTCGTGTCCATTTTCCTAATCACGAAGCGCCTCTTTGTCGGCGGCGATAACTCGCTCACGCTGACTTGCTTGAAGACGGGCAATGTGGGCAGCCACATCCTTGTCGTGATGGGCGAGAATCTTGGCGGCAAACATTGCCGCATTGGCCGGCTCGGCAATGTATGCACAGGCCACACCCGGTGGCATTCGTACGCTGCTCCACACATCAATCTCCGGTCCGAGCGGCGGGCAAGCAATGACTGGAGCAGAAACCTGTGGATCGGTGAAACCCGAGAGCGCATTCGATCGACCGGCGACCGTGATGTACACCTTTGGTCGATTGTTCTCTTCGTAGGTTCGAAGAATGTTGAGAACGTGTTCTGGTGTTCGGTGCGCGGAGCCGACACGCAGCTCGACTTCCAACCCGAGTTCTTCGGTGGCCTTTTTGATCGCTCGGGCGTGGTCCAAATCGGCTGGCGAGCCCATCAAGATAATCACAAGCGGTTTCACAACAAGGCTCGGTTCCGAAGCGCGGCTTCAATTCGTTCTTGGATGGGATAGCTGCCACGTTCGAATCCTTGACCAGTCAATCGCTCGTATGCGGCGATGTAACGGGACGTCGTATCAGCGATCACCTGATTGTCGAGTTGGGGCGGAGGGCCGTCGCCGCGATAACCAAGAGCGTCGAGGGCAAGCCGAATCGGTTCCTTGTCCAAACTTTCAGGTTCTTGTTGTTTGGCGAGGCGATCGTCGTAGGTGGCAAGTTCCCAAAAGCGAGACGAATCAGGCGTGTGCATCTCATCAATGATCATGAGGTGACCATCTTGATGCAATCCGAATTCATATTTCGTATCGGCGAGCAATAAACCTGCGGCACTAGCGGTCGATTGGCCGTGAGCAAACAAATCAAGTGCTATCTGCTGAATACGTTTCCATAATTGGCCATCCACCAATCCACGCTCGGCAACTTCGGCACACGACAGTGGTTCGTCGTGAGCCCCTGCTTCTCCCTTTGTCGTTGGTGTGATGATGGGCGTGGGCAGCGGCGAATTCTTGGCAATGCCGTCCTTGAACGTGTAGCCGTACATCGATCTCACCCCGCGTGAATATTGGTGCCACAACGAAGTCGATGTCGAACCCGTCATGACGCCGCGAACAACGACCTCCACCGGCAGTGGAGTTGCAGCGTGGGCGATAAGCACATTGGGGTCAGGGACTTCAATGACATGGTTCGCCACGATGTCGGATGTCGAGGCAAACCACCATGCCGCCAATTCATTGAGCACCTGGCCCTTGTATGGAACCGCGGCGACGATGCTGTCAAATGCAGATAGCCGATCGGTCGTAACGAACAGTCGACGGTTCGCGTCGAGGTCGTACGACACTCTCACCTTGCCCGTGCGCCGACCTTTGAGGTCCAAGTGAATATCTGTGCATGCTTCAATTGTTGACAAAGGCGACTCCCTGTTTAAACAGATTCAATCCAAGGTGTCCCTTGACACCGCGGTGAAATTGTGGATGCTGACGTTCAAGAATATGATTTTCCGGGTGGGGCATTAGTCCGAGTACGAATCCCGATTCGTCGCAGATACCCGCAACTGCGCCGGTCGAGCCGTTTGGGTTTGCAGATGCGTAGCGCAACGCGATTTGATCGTTGTCAACTAGTTCCACATACGTTTCCGCCTCGCATGTGAATCGCCCCTCGCCGTGGGCAATCGGACATTCAATTTCTTCGTTGAGCGAGCGAGTCCAAATACAGCGCTGGGATGACGGCGTCAAGCGAACCCAACGACAATCAAAATTGCCACCGATGTTGGGTCCAAGAGCAACGCGACGCGAGCCGCCCGGCAAAATTCCTGCTCGAACAAGGACCTGAAACCCGTTGCATATACCGATTATTGGTCGCCCCTGTTCCACGGCCCGTTTGAGAGCATCGCTAATTTCACCGATGATGTCATGCGCAAATAATCGCCCGGCGCCGAGTGCGTCGGCATACGAAAATCCACCTGGAATAACAATCATCTGCGAATTCTCAATATGTTGTGGCGAAGAGATGAGCGCTTTGATGCTCATCACATTGACGGACGCGCCCGCCAGTTGCAGCGCCAACATCGCATCGTTGTCGCGGTTGGTCCCTGGAGCAGAAATGACGAGCGCACTGGGCTTCATGTGGGTGATCCTTGCCAGCATGAGCGAAGTTCGTCGACCGATAGGCGTGAACCGTCTGGCAAAACGAATTGTGGATCGTCGGTGACATAACCAATGACGCGAGATGATTCAGGAAATAGTCGAGATATTTCCGACACATGGGTTGGGGATACTTCCACAACGAACCGACTTAGAGACTCACTAAACAGGTCGATGCTCAACTCGTTGTCGCCGAATTCATGTGTGGGCACGCATGTGATCCCGAGTCGACCACCAATAGACATTTCGGCGAGGGTCACCGCGAGGCCGCCTTCACTACAGTCGTGGCAGGAGAAGATAAGGCCATCTGTGATAGCCGAATGCAGTAATCGATATCGCTCCGGTGATCGTGGATCAAATTCTGGAACCACGCCCGAGGTGTCCGCGCCATGAATCATCGCCAAATGACTTCCGCCAAATTCGTTATGGGTCGATCCGAGCAGCACTAAGGCGTTGCCGGCCGACTTGAGATCGGGCGTCACCGTCGAGGCGACAGTTGGAACGTGGGCAATCGCTGTTATGACAAGCGTGGGGGGAACGGCGTGGCGTTGGCCGTCAGATCCAAAAAATTCGTTGTTGAGCGAATCCTTGCCCGAAACAAACGGGGCGCTGAATGCGCGGGCCGCTTGAACACAGCCGTCAACGGCGGCGACTAGGTCGCCAAGAGTGGATGGCCTTGTTGGATCGCCCCATGAAAAATTGTCCAACAGCGCGACCTGGGATGGATCCGCACCGACGGCGACAACGTTGCGCATTGCTTCATCGACAACGGCCAGGGCCATGCGTTGCGGATCAACGAGTCCGAACCAAGGGTTGACTCCGATTCCAATCGCAATGCCGTGCTCATCTGTCGGTTCGGCTAGCACCACGCCATCTCCGTGGCCATCGCTTTCTGCGCCGACGAGAGGTCGAACAACCGATCCGCCTCGAATCTCGTGGTCGTAACGATGGATGACCGATTCCTTGGACGAGATATTTGGGTGGGCGAGCAATCGACGCAAGTGTTCCATCGGCGTGCACTCGGTGAGCCACGTGGGACCTGTCGACGGAACGACGCGATTTGGTTTTGGCATCACAGCGTTCATGTTTCGCTGTGGGCGACCGTGATGAAGAAAATCAACACCTAGATCCAAAGCAACTTGTCCGTTGCAGCGCACGACAAGTCGATTGTCACCGGTAAACGAACCGACGTCCGTATACGAAACATCATGATCGTCGCACAGTGCAGCAAATGCGGCCACATTGCCCACGGCGACAACCATTCGTTCCTGTGCCTCGGAAAGCCAGATCTCCCACGGTGCGAGCCCCGGATACTTCATCGGCAGAAAAGTGAGGTCAACATCGGCGCCAAGCTCTTGGGCCATCTCACCTATGGCCGATGAGAGTCCGCCTGCGCCGCAGTCGGTGATGGCCGTGTAGGTGGACTGGCCGTCGCGCAACACATCGCACAGGAGTTTCTCTGTGATTGGGTCTCCGATCTGGACGCTTGCGCCGGCGACATCACCCGTCGTTGCATCCATCGTCATCGACGAAAATGTCGCCCCGCGAAGCCCGTCCCTACCGGTCTTGCCGCCAACGACAATGATCCGATCGCCAACCCGCGGTTTGCTTTCGACGTACGTTTGGCCATTGGCGTGTGACGCAGAGCCGATGCAACCCGCATACACCAACGGGTTGGCAGTGAAAGCGGGGTCATACAAGACTGCTCCGGCGACCGTAGGCAAACCGATCTTGTTGCCGTAGTCGGCGATTCCATCGATGACTCCCGCTCGCACTTTGCGCGGATGAAAGACTCCCGCCGGTACTTCGCCTGCTGAAAGCGTAGGTGGGCCAAAACACAATATGTCGGTACAAGCAATTGGCGAGTGCGCCGCACCCAAAATGTCACGAATCACTCCACCGATACCAGTGTTCGCGCCACCAAATGGCTCGATCGCACTCGGATGATTGTGCGTTTCGCATTTCAGCGCAAGAGTTCGCTGCGGGGTAAAGGAAATGATGCCCGCATTGCCGACAAACGCGCTAACGACAAACGGAGCGTTGATGTCGTCCGTTGATTTTCTAAGTGTGTCGATGAGCGAATCACGCAATTCGCCATCATCGGATGTGATCTTGGCCCGAAATGTTTTGTGCGCACAATGCTCGCTCCATGTTTGGGCAAGGGTCTCCAGTTCAACATCTAGAGGGGAGCGCCCGAGTTGAGCAAAGTAGTCGCGGATGACGCGCAATTCCTCAATATCGAGAGCCAGACCACGTTCGATATTTAGTTCCCTTAGTGCCACATCCGACGTCGCCGAAGAGAGATCAATCTGCTCGGCGCGTGGTCGATCGACATCTGTATATGCGGTCAGCGTCGGTCTCGCCGGCGTGTCGATCGTCCATTGCTCGATAATCGGATTTGCCAAGACGCTTGCAGCCAGGTGATCCAAGTCGGCACGCTCAAGATCGCCGGTTAATTCGAAACGTTTGCCGGTGGCGGTGGCGACGTCAATACCGGCCGTGCTCGCGAGTCTCTGCAACTCGGTGGCCACCGAATCGGTAACCCCAGGATGCAACAAAGATTCGATGACATGGTGGCCATTGGAGCTGGCACACGAGTCCCACGAACCGGTCTCAAGGAGCGGGTCGACAAGGATCTGCTGAATTTCGTCTCGTTCGGCTTGACCAAGTGTTCCGCTCAAAAAGTAAATATCGGCAATTGCCACGTTTCGCAAGCGATCGAGCCCCAGATCGTGGGCATTGCGCAAGACATCATCGACCCGTGGATCGTGCCCTTTTGGTGTGATGGTAAGGCGATGGGTCGTCAAATGAGGACCCACTCCGCCTGCCACGTGGAGAGACTAGTTGTGTCCGATTTGGGGCACGGGGATGTGAACAAAAAGTTAATTTATATAACTCTGCTGCGGCCTTGCGGTCAGTGGCGAAAGTGTCGGGTGCCGGTAAACAGCATTGCGATGTCATGAGCATCTGCCGCGGCAATCACTTCGTCGTCGCGAACGCTGCCACCGGGCTGGATGATTGCGCTCACTCCGCTGTCCGCGAGAAGCTCGAGGCCATCGGCAAATGGGAAGAATGCATCACTCGCCGCAGATGCGCCGGCGCTTCTATTCCCCGCCTTGGTAATCGCAATTCGTGCCGCATCGACCCTGTTTTGCTGCCCGCCACCAATACCGACTGCTTGCCGAGATTGACAGATAACTATGGCATTGGACGAGACTGCGGCACATACCTTCCATGCCACAACGCAGTCGTCAAGTTCACTCGCCGATGGTTCGCGCTTGGTCACCACCCGCCACGATTCGGGGGCGTCATCAACTCGATCACGTTGCTGGACGAGAAGACCACCATTCACGCTGCGAATATGGAGTGAGTCATTCGACGGAGGATCGGCTTGGATAAACCGAAGATTTTTCTTGGCTGCCAGTATTTCACTGGCTTGGGGGGAAAAACTCGGAGCGATGATGACCTCGGTGAAGATCTTGCCGATTTCCGTGGCGACCTCACCGGTCACTTCGCGGTTTAAGGCAATGATTCCACCAAAGGCGCTTACTGGGTCACATGCATGGGCCTTGACATATGCGTCGAAAATTGATTCGGACACGGCGAATCCGCACGGGTTTGCGTGCTTGATGACAGCGGCCGCCGGCTCGGTCGTACAGTGCACTAGTTGCCATGCCGCATCGGCATCCAGCACATTGAGGTAGGAAAGCTCCTTACCTCCGAGTTGTTTGGCTGTGCGCAACCATCCATGTTGCCCGACAAGTTGATAGAGCGTTCCAGACTGGTGTGGATTTTCGCCGTAGCGAAGGATGATTTTGTCTTCTAATTGGAGGGTCGAAACATCGACCGAAGGTTTTTCATCCGACGCCTCCGCAAACCATTGAGCAATCTTGGCGTCGTATGCGCTTGTATAACCGAATGCAGCCTCGGCCAGATCTCTCTTGGTTTTCGATGAAAGCGAGCCGTGCGCACGCAACTCGTCGAGCACAGCTTCGTACTGACTTGAATCGATGACAACTCCCACATGTGCATGATTCTTTGCCGCCGCCCGAATCATTGCCGGCCCGCCGACATCAATGAGTTCGATACCCGGGCTTTCGGAAAATGGATAGAGATCGATTACCGCAAGTGAAATTGGCACAATATTGTGTCGGGACAAATCATTTCGATGTTCCGATTTATCCAGATCGGCAAGCAACGCTCCGTGAATTGCAGGATGAAGTGTGACGACGCGATGACCCAATATTGACGGAAATCCTGTGATTTCGGCGACATCAATTACGGGAATCTCGGCATCTCTGAGAACCCGCGCTGTCCCACCGCTTGAGACAATCTCCCAACCCAATTCATGCAAAGCGCCTGCAAAGTCCACGATTGTGGATTTGTTGTATACGGAAATAAGCGCTCGTGGCACATGAGTAGTGTCGCACACTGGCATTCATGACCCGTGACATGACTTTTGCATTTTGTTCAGGCAAAATAGACAGATGAAACTTTCCCCCAAGTCATTAGTTCGCTATTCCGCAGTCGCCGTCGCGTCAGTGTTGGTGCTTTCCTCATGCGGCCGCGACGACGGTGAAATTGTGGTCTCCACAAATTCTTCAACACGTGGCCTCACGGTCCAAGCCACTGGAATCGCCATGGCGGTTCCAGATGCGGTGAAGATGTATTTGACTGTTACGGTGCTTGCCGATACTTCAGAAAACGCGCTTTCGGAAGCATCGGCGGCGGCCGACAAGGTCCGCGAGGCACTCTCTAATAATGGAGTGGACGACAAGGACATCACAACACAGTCGGTGACCGTCTACCCGGAATACACCTATTCACAGACTGGGAAATCGACACTCACTGGCTATCGAGCGACACAGAGTTTCGAAGTGGTAGTTCACGAGGCGGATACGGCAGGCGAAGTATTGGATGCGGTGGTTGCGGCGGGCGGAGATCTTGTTCAAGTCGGCGGGGTTAGCCCAATCATTCTTGAGACTTCTGCCGCGGCAAAGAAAGCGCGCGCCGATGCGATTGACAATGCTCTCGCCAAGGCCGAAGACTATGCCAAATTGCTTGGTATCGAACTTGGAAGCGTGGAGTACATCAACGAAACCTCTGCACCGATCGGGATCGGGATCATGGGTCGCGATGTCGCCGTGGGCACTCCGGAAGCGGCAACAAAGATCGATCTCGGTGAGCAACAAATCACGGTCAGCGTCGAGATTCGCTGGTCACTGAAATAGCTGTAATTACCGCTGTATAAGTCGCGGAGGCAATCGAAACCGGTTGTTCAAGTCGCGACTCATCTCCACGACATCAATGACGGACTCCGTGTTGATTGCACCATAGATATGGGGATACAACAAGTGGACGACATCGGGCGGCGATCCATCGGGGTGGTGGGGCGGCTCCCAGCGCACTGGTGGGGTCAGTCTTGAAGGATCGATGACTAGAACCAGTAGTTCGTCTGCATCGAGGTAGTACTCGTTGGCAACCGTTGTGAGTTGATGGAGAGAGGAGCAGTGAATGAATCCCTCGCTGTCGAGCGACGGATTCGTGTGGTCGCCTCGTCTCGAGTTCCACGCTTGTCTAGTAGTGAGGTGATAAATGTTCTGCATTTCGGTTGAGAGCCGAAGTGCCATGACCTCGACGGGAAGCCCATTGATCTCGCTTGAGCGGCTGTACCGCCATCCCAAATTCTCGTACCACTCGCGTTTGTCCTCTGTATAGAGGTGTATTGCCTCAAACCCGAGCATCTGGGCCCTTGCGGTGACCCACATCGTGATAGCTCGGCCGACGCCCATGCCTCGAGCGTGAGCGGCCACAAATACCGCGGCGAGCCAAGGACCGGGTTCGATGGCGAGGGGCAATTCGTCGTCGAGCACGAATGTTGCAATTCCTAGAAGCTCATCATTGGGCGTGATCGCCGCGACAACGTCCGGAATGCCAGTTGTTGCTGCTTCGACCTGATCGTATTGGTCGAGATAAGTCTGCACAGTGTCGTTAGGAAACTCGCCTGCCCATGCGGTGGCCGACCACTCGGCGGCCGTATTCCAATGTTGACGACACTGGCCAAGAGATCGAAGAGTAATCGATGACGTCATGATCCAAAACTAAGCGAAAGCACAACGACCACGATTCCGACCCACGCCAATTGACTCGGCCGCTCGGAGAGCACGATCGCACCAAGCACTGTGGCGATCGCCGGTTCGATGAGGGTAAGTGTCGTCGCCTCGTTTGCATGAAGCGAGCGCAATCCGATCGAATAGGCGATGTATCCGATAGCAAGTGTGACAACCCCTAGCCATAGGGCCGTAGTGATTCCTGGCCCCGTGAAAATCCACGAGTTGTCAACGAAAAACAAAATTGGTGACATCAATAGGGCAGCGATCAGGAACACTCTGGCCATCGCCAATTCGGCGCGAATACCAAGCGACATAATTGTCTTGGTTGCCAGAGCGAAAATTGCGTATCCGAATCCTGCCCCGAGCGCCAGAACAACACCGACCGTTGTGACACTCGAACTGGTACCTCGAATGACGATGAGAATGATCCCGACAATGCTCCCGGCTGTGGACAGAATCCATCTTCGAGTAAGCACAACGTTGAGAAACAGACAACCGATCGTGCCGGTGAAAATTGGTGCCGAACCGAGTGCGACAACCGTGCCAACGGCAACGCCTGTGCTTCGAACCGCAGCAAAAAAGGTTGCGCCATAGAGTGCCATAGCAGCGCCCGCAATCCATGACTGCATGACTGGAAATTGGAGCTGAGAAATATCTTTGTTCCGTTTTCCAAGTACGAAACTGAAGGCGACAAGTGTTAGCGCACCGACAATGAGTCGGACGGCGGCAACACCCAACGATGGCGCAGAGTCTGGACCTAGCGCTTGTGCCGTTCCGGTTGTGGCAAAGCACATGCCCGAAAACAACACCAATGTTCGCGCGCGCATCATTCAAAACTAAATCATCTGGGAGGTAGATTTGGAACGCAACTCAAGCCCTTGTAGCTCAGTTGGATAGAGCAACGGACTTCTAATCCGTAGGTCGTAGGTTCGATTCCTACCGAGGGCGCCAGCCAGGAAAAGTTTTGGAAAGGCCGCAGACATATGAATCAAACAAAAGTAAATAAATTGCTTGTCGTCGTCGTAGTTTTTCTAATTGTATCGCTTACTTATATTTGGTTTGTGAGAAAAGAGAAATCAGGAATACCATCCACAAATACTTCAGTCACATCGGAACTTAGTTATGCCCCGAACGAATGGAAAACATGGACAGATAATTTCTATACAGAATCGAGCGGAGAAAATTTCAGTTATGAACTGCGATATCCGAGAGATTTTGACGCTCTGGGAGGTGAAAGTGCCTTTGGTGGTTTTATCGGCACGAACTATGTCAATCTGGCTTTTCCGAAAGACGCGTTTCAGACACCAAAAACGAACTACGGGGAAGCGTATCTTGCTATTTCCGTAGGTACTGACAAATTATCGCTCGACGGTTGTTATGAAAATCCAAAAACAGGCAAACAATTTTCTGATACCGAATTAATCAATGGAACATTGTTCCATACCGGTTCCATTCAAGATTTTGCTGCAGGCAATATCTATGATTCCAAGATTTATCGCGTGTTGGTGGACGTTCGTTGTCTAGAAATCGCGCGAACTATTCATACCAGCAATATCTCTAATTATCCGGCAGGCACGGTTACCGAATTTGACCAAGCGAATGCGATCAGTGTTTTAGATCAAATGATCGGAACTCTCACCGTCGCAAATTCAACGAAGACGCCGTGAGTTGGCTCATGCCGTGCTAAATTCCAACCTCTAAAGACCGTTACGGATCGAGTGCAGGAGGTAAAAGTATGCAAAAAATGACCCCTCATCTGTGGTTCGACAAGGAAGCAAAGGAAGCCGCCGAGTTCTACGCATCTCTATTCGCGAATTCAAAGGTCACAAACGTTACGACGATTACCGATACACCCTCCGGAGATTGCGACCTCGTCTCCTTCCATCTTCGGGGTCATGAGTTCAGAGCCATCAGCGCCGGACCTTATTTCAAAATCAATCCATCAATTTCGTTCATCGTTAGCTATGACGCATCACAAAATAAGGATGCCAAGGACAATATTGATTCGGTGTGGGAGAAACTCGTGCAAGGCGGCACTGTTTTGATGGCGCTCGATAAGTATCCATTTAGTGAGCGCTATGGATGGGTACAAGACAAATTTGGGTTGTCCTGGCAACTCATCACTACAAATCCCGAGATGGGGGAAAGGTCCGATATCTTGTCGTCGCTGATGTTCGTCGGTGACAACAGTGGCAAGGCAGAGGAAGCGATCAATTTCTACCGGTCCGTTTTCAAGGACTCAAAAAGTGGCGCTCTCTTCCACTATGGGGAAGGGGATAAGCCAAATTCGGTCATGTTCGCCGATTTCAAACTTCTCGATCTCGGGTTCGCAGCAATGGACAGCCCTGGGGAACATCAGTTCAATTTCAACGAGGCAATTTCGTTTATGGTCAATTGCGATACGCAAAAAGAAATTGATTACTACTGGGACGCTTTATCTGCGGTTCCGGAGTCCGAACAGTGTGGATGGCTGAAGGATAAATACGGGGTGTCGTGGCAAATTATCCCCTCGATCATGGAGGAAGTAATGGCAAGCGGTGACCAAAAAAAGGTGGCCAGATTGACGCAAGCATTTCTTAAAATGAAAAAATTCGATCTCGATAAAATATTGGAAGCGGCCGAAGAGAAATAGATATTTGTCGCCAAAAATCCGTCCGATTAATAGTGGGTATTGACGCGCAATGCCGTATCCTTTCGGGGCTGGGTAGGAAAGAGGCGAGTCGGTGAAATTCAAAAAAGGTGACACGGTTATCTACCCTCAACATGGGGCATGCATCGTCCATGGGATCAAGCGGATGAAAGCTTTTGGGGCGACCCAGGAATACCTCATTTTGAAAACGGTGATCAACGAAATGACCTTGTCGGTGCCAACATCAAAGGCAAATCAGGTAGGCGTGCGGCCGCCGGTTTCCAAAAGCGAGCTCGAAGACCTCCGTTCCGTCTTGTCCAAGGCGGATCCGCGGGTGCCAGCTAACTGGTCGCGACGGTTCAAGAACCACCAAGAAAAACTGAAGAGCGGTGACGTGTATCAAGTCGCCGAAGTGGTGCGTAACCTCGCCGCACGCGATCGCGATTCTGCATTGTCGGCGGCCGAAAAAACCATGTACGACCGTGCACGAATCAACCTCATTTCTGAAATATCTCCGGCCCTAAAGGTCTCGTCCGAAAAAGCGGAAGAGTGGCTGGATCATGCACTCGAAGAAGGGGTGTTGAAGCCGGCCAAAGCGCCAAAGAAGGCAGTCGCGAAACCCGTCGCTAAAGCTCCAGTCGCACCGGCTCAGATCAAAGTGGCGGCGAAAAAGAAATAGCGATCATGGTCAAAGTCGGATTCATCGGTCTCGGGGCGATGGGAGCGCCGATGGTACGACATCTTTCCAAAGCCGGACATCAGGTCACCGTATTTAATCGCAACGGCGACAAGGCCGAGGCGTGGGTGGCCGCCAATGGTGGCTCGCGGGCGATGACTCCTAAGGAGGTCGCCGAAACAAGTGAGATTATTTTTGTTTGCGTCGGCAATGACAACGATGTTCGTTCAGTTGTGTACGGAGAAAACGGTGTTTTAGCCGGGATCCGCAAAGGTGCAGTCCTTGTCGATCACACCACGGCGTCGGCGACCCTGGCTCGTGAACTCAGTTTGGCGTGCTTGAAAATCGGGGCGGGGTTTATTGATGCACCCGTGTCCGGCGGACAGGTGGGAGCTGAGAACGGGCAGTTGACGGTGATGTGCGGGAGTGACGACGTCGCCGTATACGAAAAGGTCGAACCAGTCTTCAAGGCGTATTCAAAGATGTCCAAACGATTGGGCGATTCCGGTTCGGGTCAGCTGGCAAAGATGGTCAACCAGATTTGTATCGCCGGAGTTGTCCAAGGTTTATCTGAGGCTCTCAATTTTGCGGTGCGGGCTGGGCTAGATCCCAACGAAGTCGTCGATGTCATCTCCAAAGGGGCCGCTCAATCGTGGCAAATGGAGAACCGCTCGAAAACAATGGTTAAGGGTGAATTCGATTTCGGTTTTGCGGTCGAGTGGATGCGCAAGGATCTGGCCATCTGTTTCGACGAGGCCACTCGAACAGGGGCGCGACTACCGCTGACTGAACTTGTCGACTCGTTCTACGAACAGGTCGAGGCAATGGGCGGACGGCGCTGGGATACCAGCAGTCTGATCACGTTGCTCACGAGCAACTAAGTGAGAGTCGGCTAACACCGCGAATTGTCAAGCGATCGCGCCATTGAGGCTGCTCGGTGATTTCTAACGTGGAAAAGCGACGAATCAATGACCCGATTGCAATTTCCGATTCCAGTTTGGCCAGCGAGGCACCCAAGCAATAGTGAACTCCGGCGGAAAATGCCAGATGTCGATTGGCATTCGGTCGGTCTAGTTTCAGATCGTGTGGTGCATCAAACATTGTCGGATCGTGATTGGCCGCCCCAAGCGAGGTGAGGACGATCGTGCCGGGTTCGACGCATACTCGTTCTCCGACAACATCAAAGTGGACGGGGACCAATGGCACTCGAACCGTTTGTTGAACCGGGCCGTCGAATCGGAGCAATTCATCGATAGTCGCGCTATTGACTCCTTGCTTCCGAGCAATTGCAAGTTGCTTGGAATTTCGCAGGAGGGCAAGGGTGCCGTTTCCGATCAGGTTGACGGTGGTTTCGTGGCCGGCGATATATAGCAAGACAACGAATGCCATGAGTTCACGAGTGGTCATTCGTTCGCCCTCTTCTTCCACCGAAATGAGCGAACTCAACATGTCATCGGCCAAGTTCCTGCGTCGATGCTCGATAATTTCCGTGAGATAGGGGATGAGTGATTCCAATGCAACTTCTGTGGCGTCTAACTCTTCGTCGGTCGCGGTTGGCTCCAATGAATTGGTGATGATCTGAGACCATGAACGCAATTCGTCAACGCGTTCGGTTGGCATGTCCAACAAGTCAGAGATCACTTGAAACGGGACAGGGAAAGCCAGATCGTCAACGAGTTCAATCGAGCCCAGTTCCTCAGCGCGGTCAAGACGGGTGTCGACGAGTTGTTGGATGCGCGGACGAAGGCGATCGATCGCGCTTGGAGTGAACGACTTGGAAACCAGTCGACGCAAACGTGTGTGATCGGGCGGATCGAGATTCAAAATTGACTTGGTCCGGCCTTCGTTACGTTGTCGACGTCGTTGCCTGGCCGCTGACGAAGACTGCTCGGAGTATTTCTCCACGTCGCGGCTGAAATCGTTGCTCCTCAGCGTGGCCGAAACGTCTTCGTAGCGAGTGAGCACAACCATTCCAAGGGCCGTCCGGTGAACCGGCTCAGCCTCTCGAAGGGTGTCGTAAAACGGATAAGGATTGGCCCGAAACGCCGGGTCAAAAGGATTGAACAATGGTTCCGACACTTACCTCATTGTGTCGTATAAGGCGAGGCTGGTATGTATTGAGCGATCGGCTGTCCGGCGATTACCGTCCATTGTGAGCCGTTTATTCGCTCGGTGATTGCACGCATTGCAAGATCGCCGGCAATTTCGACTGGCAGAATTCCCAATCCAAAGGACTTGATGATCTCCTGAGACACCGCCGATACGAGAGGTGTATCGATAAACCCGGGACACAAGGCGCTTATACACACGCCGTGTGGCGCCAACGCATCACCAAGCGATTTGACTAAGCCAACAACACCGTGTTTTGTCAGTCCGTAAATCGGATCCGGAGCAATCGCCACGATTCCGGCAAGTGATGCCGTGGCAACGATGTGGCCACTCTTTCTGGCCACCATTCCTGGTATGACCGCTCGCGCGCCAAATACCACACCATCGAGATTGGTGCGCATGATTCGATGATAAATATCGTCGCTGACACCCTCGAGCGGATAGGCGGGCGTTTCCCCGATAACAGTTGGAGAGGTTGCAACCCCCGCATTGAGCACAACGATGTCAAAGTCGCCTTGCTCCGCAATCAATTTGTCCCACGCGTTCGAATCGCTGACATCAAGATGCTCGTATTCGCCGCCAATCTCGCCGGCTATTGCTTTGCCTGCTGTGTCGTTGATGTCAGTCGCCACTACGTAGGCACCCTCGTGGCTGAACCGGCGTGCAATCGCCGCACCGATTCCACTCGCGGCACCGGTGATTAGCGCTCGTTGATCTGTCAGTTGTCCCATCGTCGCCCGCTTTCAGTTATTTTCCGACACTTATTTTCCAGATGCTGCAGTGGCAAAGTTATCAAGCAACTTGTCTAGCTCTGCATCGGTGATAACAAGCGGAGGGCAAAACGTGTTCGTGTCGGTGTTGATTGCCCGAGTAATTGCACCAAGTTCCAACATTCGGTCACGAATCTTCACGCAATTTTGATCTGCTCGCAGACCTGCTGCCCACACCGCACCAACGCCGCGGGCGTGATCGATGATTCCGTCGGCTGCAAGAGCCTTGAGGCCTGAGGCAAGACGAGATCCAATGTGGTTTGCTCGTTCGACAAGACCTTCTCGTTCGATGATTTCGAGATTCTTCAGTGCCGCGGCACACGCTGCAGCATGCCCTGAGTATGTGTATCCGTGACGCAGAAAAAATTCGGGGTCTGCCTCTAATGCAACAAGTACATTTTTGCCGACCAGGACGCCGCCTAGGGGCTGGTATCCGGACGTCACAGCTTTGGCAAAACAGAGAAGGTCAGGAACCACTCCAAATCGCTGAGCACCGAACCACGTTCCCAGTCGACCGATTCCGGTAATAACTTCGTCAAAAATGAGGAACGCGCCGTGTTGGTCACACAACTTGCGCAAACCTTCCAGATATCCGGCGACTGGAGGGTAAACGCCACCCGCACCTTGAAGCGGCTCGGCTAACACTGCCGCGACTTCGTGACCTCGTTTCGACATGAGGACCGAAACAGCCTCGAGGTCGTCGCTGTCTACCTGAACAACGTCGCCGACGAGTGGTCCGTAGCCAACCTTGTTGAGCGGCAGCCCCTGTGCGCTAGTGCCTCCGTAATTAGTTCCGTGATATCCGCGCATTCGCGAAATGATGAGGGTGCGTTCCGGGTGTCCCGCCTGAACGTGTGCCAGTCGCGACATTTTCATTGCCGTATCGATTGCCTCAGACCCACTGCCACAAAGAAATACCCGCGAATCGACCATCGGGGATAATGCGCGAAGCTTTTCGCTCAATTGCTCCGCCGGTTCCGAAGTAAAGGGATCAAATGTCGAGTATGCCTCCAACATGGAAATTTGTTGGGCGACTGCGTCGCCAATTTCTCGCCGACCATGACCGACCGCGCAATACCAAAGGCTCGCCATCCCATCGATAAGTTCGTTCCCTTTCGAATCCCACACTCGAGCGCCCTCACCTCGGACTATTCGAATGAAATCTTGTCGAGTTGGTTTGGCAAAGGGATGCAAAAAGGCCGATGACATACGAAAGACGATAGTTCGTGTCTTCACCTAGAGTGGTGTGCGCGATGAAGGGTCTCATCTTGTCGGGCGGTGCCGGAACGCGGTTGCGACCCATCACCCACACGAGCGCCAAGCAACTTGTACCGATTGCCAACAAACCAATTCTGTTCTATGGAATTGAGGCCATGGCCAAAGTCGGCATTCGCGATATCGGCATTGTTATTGGTGAAACGGGAAAGGAAATCATTTCCGCCGTCGGCGACGGTTCTCAATTTGGGGTAGAGATTTCGTACATTCGGCAAGACCAGCCCCTCGGTCTGGCTCATTGTGTACTGATCTCCAAGGATTTTCTGGGCGACGATGATTTCATCATGTACCTCGGCGACAACATGCTCGAACAAGGCCTGCAGGAGTTTGTCAGCGAATTTGAGACCGCCCGCGAAAGCGGGGGAGCAGCTGCTCCGGCGGCCCAAATATTGCTCTGCCATGTTGAAGATCCGCGCCAATTTGGTGTGGCAGAGGTTGATGCACGTGGACGAGTGGTTCGGCTTGTAGAGAAGCCGGCCAACCCGCCGTCAGATCTTGCTCTCGTCGGCGTCTATTTGTTCGATCGAACCATTCATCAAGCGGTACGAGAAATTACACCTTCTGCACGCGGAGAGTTAGAGATCACCGATGCGATTCAGTGGCTTGTTGATCAGGGCCACACGGTGCAACACAAGGTACTTAAAGGTTGGTGGATCGACACAGGTAAAAAGGACCCGCTGCTCGAGTGCAATCGGCTCGTCCTCGAAGTCCTGGAACCGCGCAATGACGGTGATATTGATGAGGATTCCAAAATTGAAGGGCGTGTTGTTATCGAAAAGGGAGCCGTCATTCGCAATTCGCGCATTCGGGGACCGGTGGTTATCGGCTCGAACTCGAAGGTCGAACACAGCTACATCGGGCCGTACACGTCACTTGGCCGACGTTGCACGGTTGAACACTCAGAGATGGAACACTCCGTCATTCTCGATGGCAGCACTATTATTGGAATCAATCGTCTTACCGATTCGTTAATTGGTCGCGATGTTCAGGTCTTGAGATCTGAACTTAAGCCTCGTGCCCTGCGCCTCATGCTTGGCGATGACTCGAAAGTTGAGCTCGAATAGATGGCCATAGTTACAGAGTCAACAGAAATTAAAGGTGTGCAGATCGTTGAACCTCAAATGCATGGCGATGCGCGGGGATACTTCATCGAAACGTATAGGCGCGAATGGTTTCCGCTTGGGCGGGAGATGGTGCAGGGTAATCGGGGCAATCGTCAAGCGGGTTGTGTAGTCGGATTGCACTATCACCTCCATCAATCGGACTATTGGTATGTTCCAATTGGCCGATGTCGGGTTGTCCTACACGACCTTCGAACGGGTTCGCCAACCGATGGCGCAACGCTCGTTGTTGATCTCGGTGAGCGAGTAGACGGAACCCACGATCACCGTGGAATTTTTAT
>JBDTPW010000005.1:0-25958 GCA_039932495.1 Ilumatobacteraceae bacterium | reverse complement strand
CTTGACACGAAAAAGTGGTTTGACCGAATGCAACCACAGACTTTGCAGATCGCAACGTGGTTGTTGTATCTAAACGGATTTTTCGCCTTGGTCAGCACGTTCGACAAGACCGGATACCTCGGCTACATCAGATTTCGCTACACCGCGGGATTGTTGATTGACCTTGCAGTTGTCGTCGTCCACGTCCTGGGCGGCTTCCTGATGGCCAATGATCGCAAACTTGGCTATCGCTTGGCCCTGGTGGCGGCCTTTTCTCCATTCGTGTTGCGCTCCATTGCTATGGCCGACCTGCGATCCAACTATGACATCTCTATGTCGTTTTTCGACTTTGTACTTGGCCGACCACTGGGCGGCGGTTTGCTGACGGTCATCTTCGATGTCGCCCTAGTCGCCCTCCTGTTGCACCGACAGAGTCGTGAACACCAACGAATTTGGTATCACTAGGATTCACTCATGACAACTCAAATAAACGGACTCGACAAACTCCCCGACTACGTTGGCCAACATCTCGGGTATAGCCCGTACATCACGGTTACCCAGGAGCAGGTGCAACTATTTGCCGATGCCACCGGCGATCACCAGTGGATCCATCTCGATGTGGAGAAAGCAAAGAATGGACCATTTGGCGGAACAATCGCGCACGGCTATCTCACTCTTTCGCTCGGACCAAGCCTTCTGCCGAAAATATTCTCGGTCGGTGGAATTTCGATGGGCATCAATTACGGAACGAACAAAGTTCGGTTCATGTCCCCTGTCAAGGTCGGCTCACAATTGCGGGCAGGTGCGAAGTTGGTCTCCGTTGATCAAATCGCTGGCGGGGCTCAGGTTGTCCTAGAGGTGACGTTCGAGTGCGAGGGCGCCTCAAAACCTTCGTGCGTGGCCGAGTTGATCTTTCGCTATTACCTGTAACTCAACATGATCTTGGCAAACTCATCCATCGTTTGGGTGCTTGGGTAATCGACGCACCAAGGAATAAACCCCGTACAGCCCAAGTCGATGTATTGCCCAATTCTTGTTGCCACCTGCTCTGGTGTACCAATGAGGTTGGACGAACGCCACGTCTCGAAGGATTCACCTCGCGTACTTCGAACCTGAAGGTCTCGCAGTTCCTTTTCTGTATCCCTAATCAAGATTTCCGGCGACCAGGTCTTGCGGATTTCATCCTCATCTCTTCCGACCTTCGCGCAGTGACCCTTGAGAATTTCGCGCTTGCGGGCAAACTCTTTGGGAGTTCCACCAAAATTTGAGCAATCGGCGTACTGGGCGACGACTCTGAGCGTCAATTGCTCACCGCCGCCGCCAATCCAGATTGGTGGATGCGGTTTTTGAATTGGCTTTGGGTCGCAGTTGCCGCGGACGGTTTGGTAGTACTTACCCGTGTACGTGGTTTCCGGTTGAGTCCACATCGATTTAACGATTTCGACCGTTTCTTTGAGCATCGCGATGCGATCCTTCGGCACCGGAAACTGATAGCCGTAACCACGACACTCGTTCTCGTACCATCCGGCACCTACTCCCCAATCGAGACGACCGCCGGAAATGACATCCAACGTCGACGTTATTTTGGCCAGCAACGTTGGCGGGCGATACAAGTTGCAACCGACCATTTGGCCGAGCCGAATACGCGAAGTCCGTTGACTGATAGCGGCCATGACCGTCCAACATTCGAATACCGTCTCATGAGCGGGCTTTGGAACATTATGAAAGTGGTCGTAGACCCATATCGAATCAAATCCCAGGACTTCGGCATGGAGCGCAATTTCGACCGCCACGTCCCATTTGTCGGCTGGGCTCGAAATATCGACAAGCTCCATCTTCCAACCCTGAGGCATGAACACGCCGAAAGTTATTTGACTATTCATGGTTCCCGATCTCTCATAGGGGTAAATCTCCTGTCGCCCTTTTTGTTGTTCCATAATCCTTATACGCGGCGATGGTTCGCTGGGCGATACGCATTTGATGAATCTCGTCCGCGCCGTCGGCAAATCGGCTCCACCTTGCCTGCTGCAACATTCCAGCAAGAGGCGTGTCGGTGCTGTACCCAAGTGCTCCGTGCACTTGAATCGCGCGGTCGATTATTCGCCACAGGCTGTTGGCGACAAAGTGTTTGGCCATCGACACCTCTGAGGAAAAATCCAAACCATGTTCGATCTTGTATGCGGCGTGAAGGACCATCAGCTTGCATTGATACAACTCCATCGCCGAATCGGCAATAAGCCATTGAATGCCCTGCTTCTCCGCAAGATACGAACCATGCGAGTATCGCTCGATCGATCTGGCGACCATCATGTCAAGGGCCGTCTCCGCTTGACCGATCCATCGCATGCAATGGGCCAACCGTGCCGGTCCCAATCTGTATTGACCGAGCAGATGTCCCTGCCCGCGACCGCCGAGCATGTTGCTCGCCGGAACGCGGAGGTCTTGGAGGAGAATCTCACAATGGTTGTGTCCTCCAGACATCGTCTCGATGTCCCGCACGACATTCCATCCGTTGCTCGGAAGGTCAACGATGAAACACGAATTTGCCGCTTGAGGAAGGTCTGGATCTTCCTCCGTGCGAGCAACGAGCAGTGCAAACTGAGCACCGCGAGCGCCAGAGATGAACCACTTGTGCCCGTTGATCACCCACTCGTCGCCGTCCCGGTAGGCAAAAGTCTTGATTAGGGTCGGATCGCTTCCCGCGACCTCGGGTTCCGTCATCGCGAAGCACGATCGGGCGCTGCCATCGCACAGCGGTCGTAGGTATTTCTCTTTTTGCTCGGGTGTTGCCCAATGCAGCAACGTGTGCTGATTTCCTTCGTCTGGCGCTTGTGCATTGAGAATGTACGGTCCGATGGAAACCTTTGCCGCCTCGGCCGAAACCGCCGCCATCGCAGTCGGCCCAAGGCCCATACCTCCCCACTCAGCTGGCATATGGGGCAGCCACAAGTTCCACTCGTCGCGTGCGCGTTGACGAAGTTGAACGATGGCCTCAACTACTTTTCTGCGATCCTTCTGATCGATCGCATCCCACTTCGGGCGAACTTCCGTGTCCATGAACGAACGCACCTTGAGGCGAACCTCTTCCACTTCTGGCGGAAATGAAAAATCAATCATCGTTGCATTGTCGCAGACATGTGGTGCCCGTCAGGGTGTCGTAGCCTTCAATCGTGCCGAACGAGCCTTCTAAACACGCGAGTTGGGACAGAGACACACTCCCCCAAGGCGCGGCAAAATCACAAGCAGTACGCGAAATGTTCGACACCATCGCGCCCCGTTACGACCTCGTTAACCGCATCATGACCTTTCGCCTAGATGTTAGGTGGCGACGTCGAACTGTTCGCTCGCTTTCGATTCCTCTCGGAAGTTTGGTGTTGGATCTTGCCAGCGGGACCGGCGACCTATGCGTTGAACTACATAAAAAAGGGTTCAGGCCGATCTCCGTCGATATGTCGATGGGGATGCTACGAGCCGACCACAGTGGATCTCCAAGGGTGCAGGCCGACATCTTGCGACTTCCGATTCCCGATCAAACCGTGGACGGCGTGACATGCGGTTTTGCCCTACGCAACCTGACGGATCTCGCTACTTTTTTTGGCGAAATTGCCAGGGTCACGCGATTGGGCGGACGAATTGCACTCCTCGATGTCGGAGTGCCAAGCAATCGACTCGTACGATTCGGCAACAGCATCTACTTCGGCAAGATCGTTCCACTTATCGGCGGAATCTTGTCCAACCGCGCGGCCTATGAATATCTTCCGCGAAGTGTCGCCTACCTCCCAGCGCCAGAACAGTTACGAGCAATGCTGACTAGAACCGGATTTTCGGATGTCGAGCATCACCAGTTGTCGGGCGGGCTGACACAACTTCTAGTCGGCACCCGAAGCCAGTAATGCGCGCCGTCACAAGACCCCTCAGCGAGTTTCACGACGGCGACCTAGACCTCAATGATTTTGCGCGCGGAGATGGCTATCTGTTCGTTCGCGACGGTGTCGGATGTGCCGGACGAGGTGTCGCCGCACGTGTCGGCTCCGCCGATGCGACAAAATTTCTGCGCTCGATCGATCACGACACAACTGTCGACGGACCAGGCGCCGGACCACTTGTGTTGGGATGTATTCCATTTGACAGCGCTATTCGTCACGATTTTGTATTGCCGCAAGTCATGATCGGCAAGGGACCGGACGGCCAGAAGTGGTTGACAACAATCGACGATCCAGTCATTGATCTAAAGGTTCCATCTAGACCAGTGGCGACGAGCGGCACATTTTCTATCCGACCGGGTGTCGATGTCGAGCATTACCTGCAGGCGGTCGCTACTGCTCGTGACGCGGTCAAGGCCAGTCGCCTGACCAAGGCCGTCATCGCTCGCGATGTGATCGTCACGTCTTCCACACCTATCGATGTTCATTCCGTCCTGTTGAGATTGCGGGCATCATTCGGTTCGAGCTATCGATACTCAATTGACGGATTTATTGGCGCATCACCTGAGTTACTTGTTGCGGTTCGTGGCACGCATATCTCGAGTCATCCCTTGGCCGGCACTACCCCTCGCACGGGAGACCCCGAGACCGACGCAAATTTGGCGCGTCAATTGATGCAGAGCAAGAAGAACCAAATCGAACATCGCGTCGTCATCGACATGGTTCATGAGACTCTCTTACCTTGGTGTTCGTATTTGGATTGGGAGCCGGAACCGTCAATCGTCGCCGTCGCCAATGTTCAACACCTCGGCACCCGCATGGAGGGACAACTGTCGCAACCAACTCCATCCGTTCTCGACCTGGCGTACCAACTCTCCCCAACTCCTGCACTCGGCGGTCATCCCCGAGAGCAAGCCTTGGCGCTCATTGCATCCGTAGAGGGAATCGATCGGGGTCGATACGGAGGAGCGGTCGGTTGGGTCGATGCAAATGGAAATGGGACGTGGGCCGTGGCAATTCGCTGTGCAGAACTATCTCCAGATCTAACTTCTGCCCGGTTGTTTGCCGGTGGAGGAATCGTCGCCGATAGCGATCCGCATGCGGAGTTGGCCGAAACGCAGGCAAAATTTCAAGCCATGTTGGCCGCGCTTATCAGAGCCTAATTATTTTCGACGAGCGCCTCGACCACCTTGGCGGCCAGCCGATCGTGAACGGCAACATTTTCGGCTCGATCCGTGGCGATACTCGCGACCCAAGGACCCTGTTGGGCGATCTGGTTAATCAGGGCATCTAATGACTCGACTTTTAGACTCTTGACTCCGTGAGCCCTGACAATGAGTTCAATGTTGGAATCGTGAGGTGTGCCGAATAATTGCTCGAATCGATCCAAATTCAGCGAGGTGGCCTGAGGCAGGAACGAGAAGATGCCGCCTCCCCGATTATCTATGCACACGATTCGAACGTCTGCGTTGCGTTTAGCAAGTCCAATGAGACCGTTTGAGTCATGCAACATCGCGATGTCGCCTATTAGTAGATAAGTGGGCACCCGTGAGGCAAGCGCCACACCGATAGCCGTCGATACAACCCCGTCGATACCGCTTGCACCGCGATTGACATAGACCTGCAGTCCGTCCCTCGGTTCGGCAAACCATTCAACATCTCGCACAGGCATCGACGAGGAGATGACAAGGCGAGATCCACTCGGAATGCTCTTGCTTAGTTCCCGTGCAATGGCCGGTTCAGATGGATCCAACTCCTCGGCGAGTGACTTCGAGATCGATTGCTGGGCTATGAATTCCGCTCGCTGCCACGACGACAGCCACTCGACGTCGCCTACTTGCCCTGCGCTCCCATCTGCAAAGTAGTCAACGAGCCCAGAACACCACCCGGAGATCGATCCAACTACATGACGCGTCACGATTCGGTCAGGATCGATGAGTTGGGGTGTCGCGGAGATCGCTATGTATTGGGCACCACAATCTTGCAACCATGCATTGACCACCTTGGAAACTGGCGGTTGTCCGAGGCGGACGATGACGTCTGGATACAGCGATTTTGCTGTTGCCTTGGAGCGCAAAAATGCGTCGGCGGCAGCGACCACCACGGGCGATTCTGTTTCCATGATTCGACATCCGCTTCGCGGATCTGCAAGGAGCGGCCAACCAAGAGTCCTTGCCAATTGCGCAACGGAACTGCTGGAATTGCAACCAGCGCCGGCGATGGCCACGCCACGCTTTCCGCGCAACATTTTTGCAATCTCTTCGATATCGGATCGAGATGGTGTTGCATTCACCGATCTCTTGAGAGGTCCCCTTCCGTTTCCGTCCGGCAGTTCACCGATCTCGCCAATCAGTGGTTCGCGAAAGGGAAAATTCACTTGGACAGGACCGGGTGATTCGCCACATGCCGATTCCAAACAGTTCTGGGCAAGATCGCGCCACGTGTCGAAATCTTTGTCGTCTGCAATTCCCGCATCTACAAAAGCTCGCGATGCGACTCCGTACAGGTTTCGTTGGTCGATGGTTTGCGGCGCGCCAATTCCCTGCAACTCCGGCGGACGATCGGCTGTGCAAATCAGCATCGGCACCTCGGCATGATGAGCCTCAACTGCCGCGGCGTGAAACTGCACGGCAGCGGTGCCGGAAGTAGACAACAGGATCGCAGGAAGTGAGCTCTCGATTCCGATTCCGAGAGCTGCAAACGAGGCCGAACGTTCGTCATGAAAAACGTGCACCTCGAGGTCATTTCGGTCTCCAAGTGCGAGAGCCAATGGAGTCGAACGCGATCCTGGGGCCACTACCGCATGTCGAACGCCAAGTCGAATCCACTCGTCGACAAGTGTGGCGCAAAAGGTCGCCGTAATCGCTGGGGAACTCGCCATCCCCCTATCGTTGCATCTGTGCGACAAGAGGTCGAATTCGATCGGACTATTTGAATGGTGCGAGTCACATTCGTACACGGATTCACCCAGACCGGCGATTCTTGGGCACGAGTAATCAAGTTGTTACCTAGCGATCACCATTATCTGACGATCGACGCACCGGGACATGGCGTAGCGCCAACGGTAGTGGTCGACTTCGATCAGGTCGCCGATCAAATTACAGAAATTGGCGGTCAAGGTGTCTACTGCGGATACAGCATGGGTGCTCGGATGTGTCTGTATGCCGCGCTCAAGCATCCAACGGTTGTCAAAGGCTTGATCTTGATCAGCGGTACGGCCGGAATCAATGACAGCAACGAACGAATTGCGCGGCGCGAATCAGATCGGAAACTTGCCGCTCGTGTTCTCGAAATTGGAGTAGATCAATTCATTGATGAATGGATGAGCCAACCAATGTTCAATAGTCTTCCAATTGACGAAGTCGATTGTGCTCTGCGTCGAACAAATACCGCGCAAGGACTCGCCAACAATTTGACAGCGGTGGGTACCGGTAGCCAACCACCTCTGTGGGATCGACTCGGAGAGTTGACCATACCTGTACTGATCATTGCCGGAACCAACGATCTAAAATTCTCCGCCCTCGGCGAACGACTTCATCGCCTAATTGGTACGTCGCAATTGGCCCTCGTCGACAATGCCAATCACGCCACCCATTACGAACAACCGGCCACCGTGGCCGGGCTCATCGAAACCTGGCTCAACTTACATTTCACTAACTGATCCTCAAATTCGTTAGCCGCCAATGGCTAGTCCAACGGCAAGATAGATAGAGGCAATGAGTTGAGCCTTGCCTGTTGCCTCGAGGACCGGGATTAGGTCTCTTCCCCGCGCGCCGTGACGCACTATCCAAATTGAAGGGATGACGACGAGGAGTCCGGTGATCCCCGTAAGTGCAAATGGTCGTTGCCATGCCGCCACAACCATCGCCACGGCGGCAACGGCGATGAGAAATACATACATGCCTCGAGTTGTACGATCGCCAAGCCTTACCGCCAACGTCCGCTTTCCAGCCTGCGTGTCGCCTGGAATATCTCGCAGGTTGTTGACGACCAAAAGCGCGCACGCCATCGAACCGACCGCCACGGCGGCGATAACACTTTCCGCCGTCACAGTTTCGACAATCGCATAAGTAGTTCCTACGGTGGCCACAATCCCAAAGAAGATGAAGACAAAAATTTCTCCCAGGCCGAGATACCCGTATGGGTTCGGTCCGCCTGTATAAGTCCAAGCGGCGATAATGCAAACGGCGCCAAGTGCGAGTAGCCACCACGATGTGGTGGCAGCAATGACTAAACCAGCCAATGCGGACACGGCGAACGCCAACCACGCCGCCTGCTTCACCAGTCGCGCGGGCATCGCTCCCGATCCGACGAGTCGCATTGGTCCAACTCTTTTTGTGTCGGTGCCGCGGACCCCATCGGAGTAGTCGTTGGCGTAATTAACGCCAACCTGCAGACCCAAACTCACGATCAGCGCGAATGGCAAACGCCACCACGATGGGCCCCCCGAATGCACGCCGACTGCCGCTCCGGCGCCGACCATCACGGGTGCAATGGCGGCTGGCAAGGTGCGCGGTCTTGCTCCTTGTATCCACAACTGGCCCCGACTGAGACCTCTTACATTCACAAACCAAGTTTTGCATGAACCAAGTCGTAGGTGCGGTTCTGTCGTACGATAACTGCCGATGCATCGCCTGGTTGCCCTTGATATTCCGGGTGACTCAAAGTTTGTGGATGCAATGAGGCGCATTTGGGATGCCGGGGATGCCGTCTTCCCCGTTGACCAGAGAATTCCAAAACCTGCGCGCGACGAACTGTTTCTCCAGATTGCTCCGAGTGCAATCATCGACGCATCTGGCACTGAATCGAAAATGACGGGTGGTCGGGCGGTCGACTCGGGAGACGCCCTCGTGATTGCCACGAGTGGTTCATCGGGCGCTCCGAAGGGAGTGGTTCTCACTCACGACGGAATCGCCGCGTCCGCGGCGGCAAGTAATCGGCGACTCGGTACAACGACTAGCGACCATTGGCTTGCCTGTCTCCCGTTATCCCACGTTGGTGGCATGGCGGTGATTATTCGGGCCTTGCACGCTAAATGTCAGCTCACAGTCCAGACATTTTTTGATATTGCCCTCGTCGAAGACGCGGCGCGGCACGGGGCAAATATGACTTCATTGGTGGCGACGACGCTTCGCCAAATTGATGCATCACTATTTCGCACAATCTTGCTTGGCGGCGCAGCTGCCCCCGAACACGTTCCGACAAACGTAGTCGTTACGTATGGAATGACCGAATCGGGAGGTGGAGTCGTCTATGACGGCCAACCGTTGGACGGAGTCGAAATTCGGCTGGCAAGCGACGGAGAAATTCAGATCAAGGGACTAATACTGTTTCGCCAGTACAGAGATGGAACACGACCTATTGACTCTGGCGGCTGGTTTTCTACCGGGGACCTCGGAGAGTTCGCCAACGACGGCCGTCTCATCGTCCACGGCCGCCGCGGAGACCTGATCATCACTGGCGGAGAAAATGTGTGGCCACAGCAGGTTGAATCGATTCTTGCTCTCCATCCGCGCATCGGCGAAGTGGTCGTACGAGGCGTACCAGATGCGCAATGGGGGCAACAAGTCGTCGCCTGGATCACAATCAACGACGACCGTGAACTGTCCTTGCCGGAGATACGTGATTGGGTGAAGCAATCGCTTCCGGCCTTTTGCGCGCCAAAGCTCGTCCACGTTGTGGATTCGATTCCGCGGACGACAAATGGGAAGATTGAATTCAAGCGCCTACCATTCGGAAATTTTTGACCGCCATTGAATACCAAACTCCCTAATTCTTTCCGCCTGCAATTTACGGCTAGCACGATCTCCAATGTTGGAGACGGAATGGTCGCCGCAGCGGCTCCGTTGCTGACACTTACACTGACATCCGATCCGCGACTCATTTCAGGGGTGACTTTCGCTTCATTTCTCCCCTGGCTGTTGCTGTCGCTACCCGCCGGCGTCTATATCGACCGATTTAACCGCAAGACGCTGATGGTCACCGTCAATTTCATTCGGGCCATCCTCTTCACGATTATCGCGTTTTGTGCGGCGACCGACACTCTGACTATTTGGTGGTTCATGCTCGTGCTCGTTGGCGTCGGGATCTGCGAAGTAATTTTTGACATGTCTGCGCAGGCATTCCTTCCCCAAATCGTTCCTGGTCAATTACTTGAAAAAGCAAATGGGATGCTTTCCGCAGCGGAAAGCGTGGCCAATAATTTTGTGGGCCTTCCAATTGGCGCGTGGGCATTTGTCGCAGCAGTCGGACTTCCATTTGGCATAGATGCGGCGACATTTGCAATCGCCGCACTTCTCGTAGCGCGTATCCGAATTCCCGTGATGTCGGTAGAGAAGCCTGACTCTCCAAACAAGCAAGCGTTCATTCTCGACCTGAGGCAAGGAATCAGCTGGCTGATAGCGAACCCTCTAATTAGGACACTGGCGATTCTGCTCGGAGTCGTCAACATGACTTCGATGTTCGGTGGATCAATTCTTGTCAAATACTCTGCCGACATATTGGATGTCACAGGCCGCGGCTATGGGTTGCTTCTGTCTGTGTTTGCGGTAGGTTCAACAATTGGCGGCTTCATCGGGCATCGCATTGCAAAAGTCTTGGGGATTGGGCGGACGGTTGTGTTGACTTTCGCGATCTTTGGTTTAAGTGGACTCGCATTTGTGTTCTTCCCTTATGTCTGGGCAGTCGCTTTGTCGATGATCATCAGTTCGATTGCCGGTACGACATGGAACATCGTCACGGTTTCTTTGCGCCAACGCCTCATTCCCACGGAATTATTTGGGAGGGTAAACAGTGTGTATCGATTTGTCGGAACCGGCTCGATCGCATTGGGCGCGATTATCGGAGGCCAAATCGCCTATCGATATGGCCTAAAGGCGCCATTTCTAGCCGCCTCGATCTTGTGTCTCGCCGCATTGGCTTGGGGTGCGCCGCGAATTCTTCGCGCCGCATCATGACATCGAATTTGATCGGACCCCGGCTCCGCCATCAATGACATACGTTTCACCAGTGATCCAACTGGCGAGATCGGATACGAGGAAGGTTGCCAAGTTGGCGATGTCCTGTGGCTCACCGAGTCGTCCTGTTGGAATCGATTTGGCAAGTTGGTTGCCAAAATTATCGATCAACATCTTGGCAAAATCAGTTTTCACTAATCCAGGAGCGATTCCAACAACGCGTGTCGGTCCCAACTCGCCAGCCAACTGGCGAGTGAGATGGATGAGGGCCGCCTTGGTCAGGTTGTAGACCCCCAAACTTCCCTCTGCCCGCAGTCCGCCAACAGAGGCGATATTCAGAATGACTCCAGGTTTGGTAGACATCCATGCATTCCACACCGCCTGCGTCCAGAAAAGTGGACCTCTCAAGTTGACCTGAAACGTTTTGTCGTATCGAGCGGGATCGATTTCCAAAGTCGGGCCTGCATATGGATTAGTCGCCGCGTTGTTGACCAGAATGTCGATTCCGCCAAAGCGCTCGATCGTTGCCGAGACGCAGGCCGCTCCGGCGTCAACATCACCTGCGTTGGCGGCAAAAATTTCCGTGTCGCCCCCGATTTCCTTTGCTGTGGCCCTTAACGCATCTTCTTTGCGCGAGGAGAGCATTACCTTTGCTCCGGCCTTGACATACGAATCAGCGATCGCCTTACCGATACCTCTCGACGCACCGGTGATGAGCGCGACCTTGCCCTCGAGGGAAATTTCCATAGCTAGAACGCTACTGTGCTGACGCGCACCACTTGAATCCTTCGACCGTCCAATTCTTCAGTGCCAAATTCCCAGCCTTCGTACTCCACCGAATCACCCAAGAGCGGCACGCGACCTAATTTTCCAAAAATGAATCCACCGATGGTGTCGAATTCGTCCTCTGGGATTTTCGTCAGCAGAATGTCGTTGAGTTTCGAAATCGGCGTGGCACCGGCGACCAGATAATCACCGTTTGGAAGACGGCGAACTGAATTGTCCTCGTCGTCGTGTTCATCGACGATTTCGCCAACCAATTCTTCCAAGCAATCCTCGAGAGTGACCAGCCCAGTAATCGAGCCGTATTCGTCGGCAACCATGACCATGTGAATTTTCGCGGCCTGCATCGAACGCATGAGGTCGGCCACAAGTTTATTTTCGGGAACGACCTCAACTTCTCTGAGCAGTTCGGCAATAACATCATCACCCCGACCGGCGCGCTCCGCGACAACTAGATCTTTGACATATATGACTCCGACAATGTCAACACCGTCATCTTTCTTATGAAACACGGGGAATCTACTGAAACCCTGAGCTACTGCACTGTCGAGGGCCTGTGTCACTGTCAAATTGTCCTCGATGGAAATGACGTCGGGTGATGGCACCATGATCTCTTTGACGACGGTGTCTCCAAATTCGATCACGGATTCGATCAATTCACGTTCCTCGTGTTCTATGACACTTTCCTGTGCGGCAGCTTCGACCACGCCAAGAAATTCTCTTTCCCCAATGAACGGTCCCTGTCGAAGTCCTTCGCCCTTGACGATGATGTTGGTCAAGCGAATGAGCAAGTCTGAGGTCACACGAAGCGGCCAAAAGCCGACGAGAAGCATCACTGGCTGAGCAGAAATGGTCGCAGCCTTGACCGGGTAGAGCAATGCGTATGTCTTTGGAACGGCCTCGGCAAGCACAAAGAAAATGACGACGTTGGCGAAAACTCCCACCGCAATTCCTGCAGGCCCGAACAATCGTCCGGAGACAACCCCCGTGAGTGTGGCTTGCACGGTCTGACATACGTTGATTGTCAACAGCAATGGGTTTACCCACCGAGTTGGTTCGTTAGCCAACCTGATCAATGCTTTGCCGGATTTCAGACCTTTTTCGGAGAGTGCGGCAGCACGTGGTTTGGACATTCGTGACAACGCCATTTCTGCCAGCGATAGAAACGTAAGCAGGAACAGCATCGCCACAATGACGACGATCATCCAGTAGTCGCCAGTTGTTGGACTATCGGCAATCATCAATTGCTCTCCTGATGTTCCTGACGGAAATTTGCAGGAGCAGGACCATTCCAGTGATGTACCTCGAGAAGTTTGAGCTCTCGCCCGCGCATCGCCTTTGCTGTATCCGGCGTGTCGTGATCGGACCCGAGCACATGCAACATGCCATGCACCAAGAGAAGCGCGATCTCATCGTCCAAATTTCCTGCGTGAGTGGAAGCCTGGTTGGCGGCGACGGTTGGACAAATCACGACGTCGCCGAGTAGCAGCGGCAATTCGTTGATATCGATCGACACCCGATCCGGACCTTTTGACATGGCGCCTGGGCCGGGAGTGTGTGCCGCATCGACGGCATCGAGCGGGAACGCCAGCACATCGGTGGGTTTCGCGATCCCCATGTATTGCTCATTCAATTCGCTCATTGATAATTCGTTGACGAAGACGATTGTCATCTCTGCGGCCCCCCGAATTCCTTCAGATTGCAAGACATTGAGAGCCAGGTTCTGCCATTTGGGAAGATCAATGTCGACATCGTTTTGTTCATCCGCACAGAATATTTCTGGTTCGCCGTCACCTCCAACTCTCCGAGGTTTGGAAACGCCTGGCCTGCTTTCAGCCACTTCGTTTCACCGCCGCCCCACCATGTTCCTCGTACGCCGCAACAATTTCGGCAACAATTCGATGTCGAACAACATCCGATGTGTCGAGTCGAACAAATTCGAGATCGGCAATTCCCGTAAGCATGGACTCGAGACCGGCCAAGCCGCTTCGACCATCGGGAACATCAATTTGCGTTGGATCACCGGTCACGACAACCTTCGAGCCAAACCCAATTCGGGTGAGAAACATTTTCATTTGCTCTGGCGTGCAGTTCTGAGCTTCGTCCAAAATGATGAAACTATTGTTGAGCGTTCGCCCGCGCATGAACCCGAGCGGTGCAACTTCAACAATCTGGCGTTCGACCATCAACTTTGCTTGCTCCGCACCAACCATGTCGTGAAGCGCGTCGTACAGCGGTCTCAGGTATGGATCTATTTTGGCGGTGAGATCTCCTGGCAGGAAGCCCAATCTTTCACCGGCCTCTACCGCCGGACGGGTCAAGATAATTCGTTGAACCCTCTTTGCCTGTAGCGCCTGTACAGCCATCGCCACAGCTAGCCAACTCTTTCCAGTTCCCGCCGGACCCAAACCAAACGTGATGATGTTCGAGCGAATGGCCTCGATATAACGCCGCTGACCAGAAGTCTTGGCGCGAATCGGCCTTCCTAAATTCCCTCGTATGACCTCTTCGGTGAGAACCACGCTTGGACTTTCATCCACCCGAATCATGGCGATCGCTCGGATTAACACCGATTGGTCAAGATTTTCACCCCGCTGCACCAACTGAGCGAGTTCCTCGAAGAGTCGCCCGACGAGAACGGAATCGACGCCAGAAATGGCAATCTCGTTACCTCTGACGTGGACGACCGTGTGGGGAAATTCCTTCTCGATGGTTCGAAGGTGAATGTCTCGTTCTCCCAGAAGTTCGGCCATTAGGTGAGCGCTCGGAACTATGACGTTTACGCCAGATGTGGAAATCGACATGAAAAAGTTAGATAGCGCTACTACTACTGATGCTCATGACACCATAAATCTAGCGGAGAACGATGAGATCTATTCTTGGCGTGAACCCACTTGATCTTGGCTGCGTGCTTCGAGATCGTCCGTTTGATGCGCCTTGGACGCACTTGCTGGAGCAAAGTTGAGTGCGTAGTAGCGCTGAGTTGTCAACGTTATGAGCTCTGCCTCTCCGACCATACGGGCCATTCGCAGCATAAGTTCGGCGGCGCCGCCGTATGCGTTTGGCTGATTTGTCTCTGGCAGGTCGAAAACGAGTAGGGATTCTTCCGTAGCCTCAGTCGTCATCGCGTGTCTTGCCATAAAGATGCTTGCCCCACGCGCGACAAAACCTGGGTCGACAACTGCCCACACCACATAGTGCACCTGCCCCTTGGCAAACTTTTCGGGAAAGTGAGTCCGGAAATAGTGCTCGCTCAACCAACGCGTACGTCGTACATCTGTGGCAACAAGAGTCATCGCAATCGGATTTGTATCGTCCCACACCACCCATACCCGATTGGCGGCATCGAGCAGCTGATCGTCGAACTCCAGTCGATCCAACATTTCATGCGTAACCGTCATTTCGACGGTGTTGAGATACGCGCGGTTGTACAAAATCCACAATTGATCACGCAACGAAACGTCACTTGCTGGCGAATGTCGTGTGATGAACATGGGCGGGCTGAATTCTCCGAAGTAAGAGCGCGTGCTCTTGTAGAGGTACCTAGCCTCCGCCTGAAACGAGAATACCTCATCCATTGCGCCAAAATCGGGATGTAGTACCGTTTTTCAAGTGAAATCAACGACTCTCGCTCGCGCCGCGTGGGTCTTGGTTGGCGTCGGTGCCGTGCTCGCACTGCTCGCTCTTATCTTTGCCGACGGATCTGTGAGCAACTGGATTTATTTCATCGCCACCGCTCAGCTTGCAATCACACTTCCGATTTCCGCTCGATTTAATTCCCCCGACCGCGTTGTGTGGCTCAGTTTGCTCCTCGTTGCCGGCCTGTCGATTTCCGGCCAACTATTAGATGGCACGTTTTTTGCCAGAGTAGGAAATCAAGCGATTCCGGAAACCATTTTCTTGGTTGTTCAGTTGGTGCTTGCGGCAGGACTGCTATTCATCGTCGGTCGCCGAATAGGCAGCGACCCGGTGAGTGTTCTCGTTGACGCGATGATCGTTGCGCTAGGCGCGTGGTTTTTGATTTGGATCACTTTTGTTCAGCCAACTTTCGCCAGGAGCGATGAATCTCTCTCCGTGGCCTCCATTCGTGGAGCCACATTGGCGATGAGCGCTCTCGTCCTGTTTACTCTCGCGGTATTGCTCTTTGGCGATAGCCAACGAACACCCGCGGTGTGGCTCATCGCATCCGCAATTACCTTGACTTTGACTGGTGATTTCATATTTGCGGCAAACGACTCTGGGCGATGGGTCATGTCCGATCGATACGCAAGCGCCCCGTACATAGCCTGTCTACTGGCCGCATCCGCCGCCTTTTTGCATCCATCGATCGCCACCCTCACGGACCAGGGACCCCTCCTACCGAAGCGTCCGATACTTGGCCGATTGGTGACGACAACTTCTGCATTGCTCGTACCCGTCATCGTTCTGGCACTTAGCGACCCGACGAACAATCGCGACAGAATCGTTCGGACAATTTCGATTTTTGTCCTCGGCGCGGCCGTCACCGCGCGCGTCATACATTCAGTTCGAGCAAATGCCAAGACGCAACGCCAACTCATCGTTTCAGCGCAAACGGACGCTCTCACCGGCTTGCCAAACCGAAGTCTGATGATCACGTATGTGACACACGCGCTAACCAACGCAATTACCGAAGGTCGACAGCCGACAGTCCTGTTTATCGATGTTGACAGATTCAAAAACATCAACGACAGCCTTGGCCATCAAGCAGGCGACAACGTTCTTATCGCAGTGGCACAGCGACTTCAGTATGCGCTTCCCGAGCGATGCATCGTCGGTCGAATTTCCGGCGATGAATTCGTCATCCTCGACGGTGCTAACCGTACGACGAGCGATGCGATGTTACTCGCCGATCGAATTCTCGAAGCGTTCTACGAGCCACTTTCACTGCGCCAGGGCGATGTCTTCGTCTCAGCAAGCATTGGAGTTGCAAGCTTTCGTCCAGACATCACGAAGAACGCCGACGATTTGCTGCGTCACGCGGACACGGCCATGTACAGGGCAAAGGACGCCGGACGAAATTGCGTGGCAATTTTTGATGAGTCAATGCTCGAGCGCGTATCCCAACGACTATCGGTGGAAACCGCGCTATATCGGGCCCTCGAACGTCGCGAACTGCGACTCGTTCACCAACCGATCATCGATATTGATCTCGGCGACGTTGTCGGCTTCGAGGCGCTAATGCGTTGGCAGCGCGAAGACGGCACGATGATCTCCCCCGCAGAGTTCATTCCCATTGCCGAGGAAACTGGCACGATCGTGCCCATTGGAGCGTGGGCCCTACTCGAGGCGTTGACGCATCTTCGAACATGGATTAATGAAGGCATATGCCAACGCGATGCGACGATGTCGGTGAATGTCTCGCCGCGACAGTTGCATGACCCAAACTTTGTAGCTGTCGTTAGCGAAGCACTGATGCGGGCCCACATTCCGGCAAGTCAACTGTGGCTCGAGGTGACAGAAGGCGTGATGATCGCCCAGCCAGAGCAGGCCCTCGTCGCATTGCAAAAACTGTGCGCCTTGGGCGTCCGAGTTGCCATCGACGATTTTGGCACCGGTTATTCGTCGCTATCACTACTCCAGCGATTCCCGATACAACGCCTGAAGATTGATCGATCCTTTGTTAGCGGTGTTGCCGAAGACCTTGGAACGCGCTCACTAGTGCGCACGATTATCGCCATGGGAGAGTCGCTCGGTCTTGACATGGTCGCCGAGGGTGTCGAAAGTGTTCGCCAATTACAGGTGCTCGCCGAGCTTCGATGCCCGAAGGCTCAGGGATTTCTCATCAGCCATCCAGTTCCGCCAGATTCGATGGCCAGCACAGTCGCCGCTCTCGATCAGATTGGTTCGTGGCCCAGGTTGCGTGGTCCTAAGTAGTCGGAAAGACTTTCGGCAAAAGGTCGGGCAAATCGTCCGCGATAAGTCCCGCGCCAAATTGCGCGGCCGCCTCACCGTGCAACCAAACCGCTGCGGCGGCTGCAAGAAAATAATCCATTCCTTGAGCAAGTAGCCCAACAATTATTCCGGCGAGTACGTCGCCGGATCCCGCCGTTGCAAGAGTTGGCGGAGCGTTGCTATTGAGAATTGTTCGACCGTCGGGCGCGGCAATGACCGATTCTGCGCCCTTGAGTACGACGACTGCGCCGCTCTTTTTCGCCGCGGCGCTGGTACGAGTAATTCGGTCGCCGTCGAATTCGAAAATTCTGGAGAATTCTCCCTCGTGTGGCGTGAGGACACAAGATCCACTAATTGAATCGAATAACCGTGACGGCTCTTTCTGAAACACGGTGATCGCGTCGGCATCGAGAACCACCGGCTTATTGCTTGAAATGAGCGTGAGAGCGAGCTTGCGAGTCGCTTTGCTGACACCGGCACCAGGACCGAGCAGGAATGCAGAGGCACGACGATCGGTGGTCAAATTCTTGATGTCATCGTCGAAGTCGCTGATGCGCACGAGAACGCTTTCCATCGCCGACGCGTAGATCTCAAACGCTTCAGACGGAACGACGATCGTTGTCAGTCCTGCGCCACTTCGTGCGGCCGCGCGCGCAGCCAACCGGGCGGCACCGGTCATTGGATATCCGCCAAAAATAACTGCGTGACCTCGGCTGTATTTATCCGATGTCGCACTTGGATGCGGCAACGCATGCGCCCACAGCGAAGGAGAATTAAGTTCCGTCACGTGCGTTGCGCTCGTTGGGTAAGTATTACAACCGCACCCACGCCAATAGATGTGAGGATCAATAGAGCGATTGACAAATTAATCCCAAACGGCGGCGACCACACCGGGTGAGAAAACATGTCCAGAGCGTTGTCGCCATCGACGCCAACCGCGTAGCGACGTAAGGCGGCCAAGCCACTACCGACGACTACTCCACACCAGATCCCCACGACGACCCACTTGGTGCGGTTTTGAACTCGAAGATAGCGAGCTCCAACAATTGGTATCCCCACAAGTAATGGAGTGATGTGACGCCCTTGCACTCCAAAACCTCGCAAAATTTCGTAGAAATTGAGATCCACGGCAATAATCAATACGACACAGGCAGCGCCGAGAAGAACTAGCGCGCGTTTTGCTGACTGGGCGAGGCTGCGCCAGCCGACAACGACCATAGTTACCGTCGTGCCCAGGATCACTCTGGCGAGCGGTCGCGGTGTAGGAGAATCCAACCACCCAAAATTGCCGATGGATTCTTCAATAACGCGGGGAATATCGCCGATGGCATGTAACAATTGGGCGCCCAGAGAGATTTTAGGCAAATCTTCGGTCATTCGCGGATCGACAGCCGGATTGAAAATGAAAAGATACCACCAAATCATGAAAAGTGCAGAAAGCGAGTGGAGACCGTAAACGACACGATGCCTGCGCACATGAGCAACAACACTTCGATTCAATCCGGAGGCCATCAATACGGTCCCCGCCACGGCCGCATATAACAAAACTCCGAGCGGTCGCACCGCAATCAGCAATACTCCGGAAAGTGCCACAGTCACCGCTTCCAATCGATGCACTTCTGAGTCGGTTACGTAATTTGAAAGTGAGACCCATAGGGCCACCGCCGCACAGATCTCCAGTCCACTCGGACTTATGACCGAAGAATTGAAGATGACTCCTGGTGTAATTGCTATGAGCATTGGAAGGACCGACAGGGAACGCCGTTTTACGCAGATAAATGCCAAGGTGAGCAAAAATGCACTTACACCGGCTGTCATTGCTCGGGATAGCCGAAAGGCGAAATCGTTTGGTCCGGCCAACGTTCCTATTCCACTAATTGCAAACCCGGCCGGGGGATATCGCCCCATTCCGGTCCACGGCGGATCATCGATAATCGTTTGATCCTCGATTGGCGTATTGCAGCCGGGGTTCGCGGCAACGAACGCAAAACACTGCGCTATAGGAAGTGCCGCACCGAATTGAGGGTCGATCGCTACTTCGGTTGACCAATACGACAGGCTCAAATTTGCGCTAACCCGAGACTGATCGACATAACCAAATGTCGTTGACGACTCGCGTGGCAATCGTCCGTCGAGCGATGTTGACTGTGACGGCGATGTCACGACATTGTCCGTTGTCGATGTTGGAAGGATGACCAAAGTCCCGTCATTGAGTTCGGCGTACACGGCGTATGTCCGTCGGTCGTCATTGGGTAACCTGATGTTGATTGAAAACCCGACCAGTGTGTCTGGATCAATCGAGAAAAATTCGGCCACGTCCCGGCGTACCGCAGATGGCACTCCTTCTCCTGCAACATGACCATCCACAACGACCAATATCCGGCGAATACCTGATTTGTTGTCGAGTGCCCAGCCATCGACGGTAAGCAACCACCTTTCCATATCTTTACCGATGAACTGGCCCCGAATGATGGCCGCTGACTTGATGAAGTTTGATGGCTCATCTGGAGCAGCGCCCAATGGCACAAGTTGGGACCAGACCAACATGCAGGCAAAAATTGCAACGCCGAACAAGATGCCTAGTCGAGTCGAATGTACGGTTTCAGAATCGTCCATATATTGATCGACATCCACCTGCTAAGACTAGAGTTTCTAGTTAATATTATTTGAGCGAAACAGTGTTCATCTTTTTTGCGTCGACGAGCAGTATCCACACTTGACCGACATCAAATGGAAATGGCGATCCGCCGACAAGAAACGAAGTCCCGCTAGTTGCGTTCGGACGAGACCATGTAGCCGAAAAACGTTGGCCGTTTCGCAAAATAAATGCGGATCCAGAGCCGACAGTCCTTGCTAACGGTGTTTTCCCGCCAAACCGATCGCCCTGTTGGGAATCGTTCTGCTCAACAAACTGAACGACGACGGTTCTCGCAAGCACGGGCTGACTGGTTACATAGTCTTTTTGCACCCAGCCGTCGACAGAAATCGACCATCCCTTCTTTGACCACTCACCGCTGATGATTGATGCCGGCCATGTCGCCTTAAATGTCTTGATCGCGGTTCCGCCACCAGGGATCGTGCGGTCAAAGGTAAACCCGATGTCACTTACGACACCGAGCCCTTTCGTTTTGGCCAGCATCTCAGCCATTTCGAGCATTTGATTGTGGGGCACTTCCTTTTTCAGATTGCGATAGAAAAATTCGCCCTTCTCCATTGGCGACAAACTCACAGCGTTGGAAGCCGCGATCTGTTTGAGCAACACATTATTTGCTCCGCTAAACACAAGTCCTGGCGCAGAGAATTGCTTCAGAATCTCCAGGTCCGAGATACGGGCGCTCCTGACGGGACCGACGATCTTTGGGATCTTCCGATTGAACACCGCCGCCAGACGGGTCAATCCCCATTCAACCTGCTCGACGTATACCAAGTCCGCGTCAACAATTCCCGTGTGCGGACGAGCGAGACCAGTGTTGTCGAGTTTGACCATGATCACTGGCTTGCCATCGCCTCCCGGGAGTCCCGAAAGCGGACTGTCACCGACTTCGGCGTGAGCCGCGCCGGCTGATAATCCACCGATCATCAGCGAGGCCACGAGAAAGACGCCTGAGAATGCGCGAGCTTTACTAGCTAGTTGCATTTATCCCTTTGCCCACACTGTCTTGCCCTTGACCTTCTTGCACACAAGTTTGGTTTTACCGACGGTTGTACGTGTGCCTGCCTTTTTGCATGCGCCGCCGATCTTGGCTTTTACCGTTGTTGGCGTCGTGGTCGTGCCTTTAGTCAATTGAACGGCGGCAATTCCTGCGGGGCCAATACCGAAATACATCAATAGACGCCCTGCTCCGTCGAGAAATACTTCCGGATCGTTTCCGGCAGAGTTTTCAAATCCGTTGCCAATACTAACGAGATCAAGTTTGTATTCATTGTTGAACACGAGGCCATCAGTGGACGTCGCGTAGTACACACCCATTCCGGTGGATTTATCTGAAGATCCCGAACCGTTATCAAAGTAAAACATCGTGTACGAGCCGTCGCTGTGACGAACTATTGTCGGGTGTTCCGCGCTTCTCGTTACATTCTGGGCGCCGGCGCCAACTCGAACACCAGCCTCTGCTGTCCACGTCAGGCCATCCGGCGATGTCGCGCTGAACACCTTCCACGGATCTGGTCCGGTTCCGGGTCGTGGTAAATCACTGAAATACGCTCGATACGAACCATTTGCTAGTCGAACAACTCCTGGACCGGTCAGACCAGAGGTAACACCCGGGAATGCCGACTTGCTCAAACAAACTTCGGTCCGCACGGTGAATGTCAAGCCGTCTGACGATGTCGAACAGCTGAATCCATTAGTGCTTGCGTTATACATCACCCAGGTTCCGTCGGCCAGTTTTATGACTCGTGGTTGCCCGCGGAAGTTGTTTCCGCCAAATGGACTACCCCGGTAAGTAAATGTTGTCCCGTTTGTCGATTCGGCGATTGCAACCCCAAGCCCGGTGGCGAAGACATACGCGCGAATCGTCCCGTCGGGGAGCAAGAAAGCCGATACGTCAGCAACCGGATTGGATGACCCTGCAAAAGTTGCGGTTGAAAGAATTTTGGCGCTCACAAGCGTCGCCGTATAGGGACCGTTCGGTACATTCGAACCAGCATCCGCCGCCCGAGCTTGTTGTGCCGACGGAATTAACGCTGTTGACATCGCAACGCATAGTGGCAACGTTCGCTTTATCAGTATGTGCACGAGTTCTTCCCTTGACATCAACGCGAACGCACAGGTTACACAGGTACCATCCAGAAAGGCCGTCACCAGTTGCATAGTCTCTGGTCATAGAGAACAGCCAACCACCGGAGCCAGAAATGGCAATCAGTCTCGACGATGCATACTCGGTGGTGACGCCAGAAGACAACCGGCGCCTGTATTCAAAGTGGGCTGACACGTACGAGACATCCTTTGTCGAAGCCAATCGTTACAGGTATCCACGTGCCATCGCCGAACACTTTGCTTCCGTTGTCCCTGCCAACGTTGGAGCACAGTTCGTCGATGTGGGGTGCGGCACGGGAATTGTTGGTGCCAGACTTGCCCAACTGCGACCGAATTGTCTAATCGACGGTGTCGATATCTCACCAGAGATGCTCGCCCAAGCAAAGAAAAAGCATCGCCATGATTCGTCGCCCGTGTATCACAACTTGTTCGAGGTGGATCTCACGAAACCAATTGTCGAAATTAAACATAAATACGACGCGTTGCTCAGCGCGGGCACATTCACACATGGTCATCTCGGTCCGGAGGTTATTGCATTGCTACTCCCATTAGTTCGGGAAGACGGTTGGTTTGTCATCGGCATCAACGCAGAGCATTTCCAGTCGCGGGGGTTTACCGAGATTCTGGCCAAGGCAACTCGCGATGGTCTCATTACCTCACCGGATCTGCCCAAAATTCAGGTTTATGAACGAGGGAGCCCGCACTTTGGAGATCAGGCAGTGGTCGCCACCTTCCAGCGAATCAATTAGAATTCTTTGAAAGGAGACCACATATGTCAGGTGTCGCAATCATCACCGAAGCATGCATCACCGTCAAAGATCGTGCGTGCGTGGATGTCTGTCCGGTTCAGTGCATCTATGAATTCGATGCAGTAAATAACGTGCTTGTTTCCGAGGCGGAGGCCGGAAGCGGCGTCATCGAGAATCGTCATACTCCGAATGCGGATTCAATTGCAATATTCGGCGACACTGTCTTGTACGTCAACCTGGATGAGTGCACATCCTGTACGGCGTGTTATCAACCCGATGTATGCCCCGTCGGCGCGATTTATTCGGAGGAACAAGTTCCCAATGGAACCACGAACACGAAATACAACCCGGAAGATGCGAACAAAGGACACGACCATACCTTTTTCATCCAGCTCAGCCGAGATGTCTTTGCCGACTAAATGAACACACCCGCGCCGTTAACGGTCACAGATGCCGTTGCCTACCTGCACTTGCTGGGGTACACGGATGAGATGGAACTAAAGGGATCAGAATTTGTGATCGAACGGACAAGCAGAACATATGCGCTCGCCAATGTCATAGTCGACCACACGTTTCGATTCGAAGGCGACAGCGACCCTGGCGACGAGGCGATAGTCCTTGGACTGAGTTATCCCGATACCGACATTCGGGCAACCTTCGTATCTGCCTACGGTAGCGACGCAGATCCGGCGACGGCGCACTTCTTTCGAAAATTGCGCGAGTCGTGACCGTCAAACGTACGAGAGGTCGTCACCTCTCCTTTGACCACGACCTCGAATAGTCCTCGTCGGAAATAGCCAATCCGCTTTCGCCAATTGCTAGCGGTCGGAAAGTATCGACCATCACTGCCAGTTCGTCCGTGAAATTTTTATCCACGCTTGACTCGTAACTACCGGGTTGTGGTCCGTGGACAAATCCTGCCGGGTGAAATGAAATTGATCCAACGCCTATGCCGGAACCGACTCGACTGGCAAAATTTCCCGCAGAATAAAACAGAACCTCGTCGCTGTCCGTGTTTGAGTGATAGTACGGGACCTTGACCGCATCGGGCTCGTACTCGAGGGGGCGCGGCACAAATGAGCACACTACAAATCCATCGCCCTCAAAGGTCTGGTGTACCGGTGGAGGCTGATGAATTCTTCCGACTATCGGTTCGAAGTCGTGGATGTTGAGAATCCACGGGTATAACGAGCCGTCCCACCCTTCGACATCAAACGGATGATTGCGATAGATGTGCCGACTAATACCGCTGTGATGGCGCACCAATACGGCGACATCCTCACCCTCCTCAATGAGCGGCCTGTCGGGTGCGCGCAAATCACGCTCTGAATACGGCGAACCTTCGAGAAACTGTCCACCAGTCGACAAGTGGCGCTTTGGCGAGCGGATATGACCTCGTGATTCGATGAACAGCAAACTGAGAGTCGGTTGTGGGGACCAACGAAGCGTTGTCCCTTTGGGGATGACGACATAGTCACCGGCAGATACCTCCATGGACCCGAAAATGGTTTCCAGATTTCCTGAACCATCGTGCACATAAACCAATTCGTCCCACGATGCATTCCGGTACAGACTCGATCCGTTCTCTGTTACCGCCCACGACAATGCGACATCTGCATTTCCCAACAGCATGTGACGCTCGAGCCCAACATCGTTTACCGTGCCCAACAGTCCAGTGCGCAGGTGTCGCGGCCCAAGTCGTTCGTCAAGGTGAGGTTCCGCCGACTGCCGCCCAACTGGTTCAATTGCAACTAATGCAGACGGCGGATGGCGGTGGTAGAGCAAAGACGACGACGCCGAAAATCCATCTTGGCCAAACAGTTCTTCGACGAGTCGCGATCCATCCGAACCTCGATGGACAACATGACGTTTGCGCGGAACGTTGCCAACTTTGCGGTAGTACGGCATCTCAGGATTCCTTCTCTCCCACAATTATTCCACTTAATGTGCCAAGTCCAATGCGCGTTTGTGGATCGGAACCGGCCCAACCACTCAAAATCACACGATCCCCATCTTCCAGAAAACTTCGCTTCGTCCCGTCCGGCAGGTCAATCGGTCTGCTCCCCCGCCACGAAAGTTCGATGAAGCTTCCTTCGCTACCGGATGTCGGACCGGAAACAGTGCCGGAGGCGATGAGATCGCCAACTCTGCTCGTCGCCCCATTTCCTACCACGTGGGCCAACTGCTGGGAAAAGGTCCAATACATATCGCCAAAATTGTTACTCGAAATCACTATCGGCTCAATGTGCTTTTCGCGCATCGCTCGCGACTCAATGAGCACTTCCAAATTCAGGTCAATCCCGTCGTTTCGACTCGTTCGCAGATATTGAGCCGGTTGAGGTTCCTGCAGAGGAGGTTTAACCCTAAACGGGGCGAGGGCATCAAAGGTGACTACCCAACTCGAAATTGAGGTGGCGAAGCTCTTGCCCAAAAAGGGGCCGAGCGGTTGATACTCGAACGCCTGGATGTCTCGCGCCGACCAATCATTGACCAAACAAATCCCAAAGAGATAATCCTCCGCGTTTGCCGCCGTCACACCCGCGTTTGATCCAATCGGGCGACCAATGATTGCCCCAACTTCTAGTTCAATATCAAGGGAGCGCGAAGGCCCAAACTGTGGTTCTCCGTCAACTAGGCGCACTCCGCTCGGCCGTCGAATTTCGCTCGAGTCGGCGACGATTGTCCCCGATCTACCGTGATAGCCAATGGGAATGTGGCGCCAGTTGGGTAACAACGCCTCGCCATCCGGACGGAACAATTTTCCTAAATTGGTCGCATGGTGTATCGACGAGTAGAAATCCACATAGTCACCAACCGCAACGGGCACCTGCAAACTGATTTTAGAGAGTTCGGTTGAGTGTTTCCCCAGAATTGCCTCCGAATCGTCCGAACGCAA
>JBDTPW010000004.1:0-4002 GCA_039932495.1 Ilumatobacteraceae bacterium | reverse complement strand
AAGTTTTCGAGTATCCGCAATGCTCCGGTTGTTAATCCATCGCCACAACATTTGTCACGCGGAAATTGCGCCTTGTCGACGACGACAACGGTGCGTCCTGCAGTGTGAAGAGTAAGTGCCGCGGCGATTCCCGCGGGTCCGGCGCCAACGACGAGAACGTCATAGATGATTGCCACGGCGCTCAGGCTAGAGTTTTTGCCCATGAGTCGCCTATGTGAAGGACGTGTAGTCGTTGTCACTGGTTCAGGTCGTGGCATCGGTCGCGATCATGCATTGAGTCTCGCTCGACACGGCGCATCGGTTGTCGTCAATGATCTTGGTGCCGGGGTCGATGGCAGCGGAGGTGACACGAGTCCTGCTCAACAAGTCGTCCATGAAATCGAAGCTATTGGTGGGCGAGCAGTTGCAAACGGCGACGACATTTCAACATGGGCTGGAGCCGAGCGACTGATCAATACTGCCGTTGAAACTTTTGGCGATCTGCATGCGGTAGTCAACAACGCAGGCATTTTGCGCGATCGAATGCTGACGAACATGACAGAGGATGAATGGGATGCCGTTATCAAGGTTCATCTCAAGGGAACATTTGCTCCGACGCACTTTGCCGCCGCCTACTGGCGCGATCGAAGCAAGGCAGGCCACCCACCAAATGGACGGATCATAAATACGTCTTCCGTGTCGGGAATTTACGGCAACATCGGTCAAACCAATTACGGCGCGGCCAAGGCCGGAATTGCCGCACTGACCATTATCGCCTCACTCGAACTCGCCCGCTACGGCGTGACCGTTAATGCCGTCGCCCCGGTGGCACTTACCAGGATGACCGAGAATTTGGGACCGGCGCCGGAAACAGAAGAAGAACGCGAGCAACGATCACCCAAATGGATTGCGCCGATTGTGACGTGGCTCGTTTCCGAAGAATCAAGGAATGTCACCGGACGAGTGTTTGAAGCGAGTGGAAGTGTCCTAGCCATCGCCGAAGGATGGCATCGTGGACCCACTCACGCCCCAGTTGCAGATCCAACAACACTCGGACCAGTTGTCGAAGAGTTGTTGAGTAAAGCTCGGCTCAATGCCGGAATGGACGGCGTCGATGGAAGTTGGCCACAGCCAAAGGCGTAGCAATCCTGGTCGAGCGGCGCGGACTCAGGTCCGCCGGCAGAGAAATTCATAGAAGCTATGACTACGGTGACGAAACGATCCTCATCGGCGTTATCTTGATGTATCTGTAGATAAACATAGGAGATTGTGTGGTGAGATATTTCTCACAGCAACTCGCAGACGCTACCAAGTGCGTCACTTCTGGTACTAGTTTGCGGCCACAATCAAACTCAAAAGAAGACTGTGAACATGGTCGCAGATAATAAGTCTCGGATCCTCGTCGCCGATGACGACAAGGACATCCTTGATCTAGTGACCTTTGTTCTGACTCATTCAGGTTACGAAGTCGTGGGCGTATCCGACGGATCGGCTGCGTTCGCTGCAATCAAATCCGAACAGCCAAAGTTGGCGATCCTTGATGTGATGATGCCGGGGATGTCAGGGATTGACGTATTGAAACGAGTGCGGGAAAACGAGGCAAACAAAAATCTCACGATCATTCTGTTTTCGGTAGTAACCGATGAATCAGTCGTTGCCGCCGGGTTAGCCGCCGGAGCAAGCGAGTACATCAAAAAGCCAGTCAATCTGCGTGAGTTATTGAATATTGTCAGCTCCTTCTTGGCGCGGAGTGATCATGGCTGAGGAGTCGGATTTTAAGTCGTCAGCGATTAGCGATCTTTCGAAGCGGTGGAGCGCTAGATCTATTTCCACTAGCGCACGCGCACTTGTCCTTATGTCTTTGGTTATGCTCGCCGTCATTTGCATTGCGGCATTCGGGTCACTGCGCATTCAATCGACCGAAGTTGACAACCTATTCCTGACCGTCAATCCGGCCCTCGACGATAATAGCGATATTTTTCGAGACATGACCGAGGCCCAAAACGCATTGCTTCGATACCAGCTACTCCATGATTTGAAGATACTGACTCCTTATCGCGAAATGCGAGTAGAAATTCTGTCCCACCTAGAGCCACTTCATATCCAGATTGCGGCTCTTACAAAAAACCATAGTGATTCTGCAAAGGCATCGATTGCGGAACTCGAAATGCAGCAAAGTGAAGCAATAAAGCTGTGGATGGCAAATGCGCTAAGAAGCGAACGCGCCGTGCTCAATTCGGAAAATCCCAATTTTACCCAAAGCGCCAATTTATTCGAAGATTTCCAACAGGCCAATAGCCGCCTAAATGAAGTGTTTCAATTGGAACGGAGCCGGGCTCGCAATCGGTCGCGGGCGGCGTCGACAAGCGGGACGACGGTTGTGATAGCTGCAGCCGTCGCTGCTTCGCTTTTCATGTTGGTCTTCGGATCACGATTGGCACGGTCAATTAGTAAGCCGACAATTGCTCTCCGTGGATTGATTAGGCGTCATCGGGAAGGCGACCTAACGGTTCGCGCTCGCGTAGATCTGGGCCCGGCCGAGATAAGAGAACTATCCCGCGATTTTAACCTTTTGATGGAGAACGAAGCGGAGTTGGATCAGAATCGATCACTCGCACAACGCATGCACGAACTCACTGTAAAAATTGAACACTCCATTCGCGCCGCCTCAAACACTCAACAAGCTCTTCAGGTTCTGTGTACCGGCTTGGGTGAGGGAATTGGTGTAGATCGAGTAATGGCCGACGCTATTGGTATTGATCTGAGAGTGGATACGAAAGCACAGTGGTATCGACCGGATCTTCCTCCGTTAGGAGATATTCCGCCCGAATTGATTCCCCACATGACGAAGTTGGCACAGACCTTATGGGATTCGTCAAAGAGTTTAGTTTACTCGGACCGTCCCATTGAATCGGACAGGTCCGAACATGACACGGTCTTCTACCGTTCGACGGATTTCCGAGCGTCGATTATGGTTTCTGTCGGATTAGGTGATCAGTTAGTCGGAATGATCTACGTGGTCACAGTTGACTCAGCCCGTCACTGGTCGGATTCCGAAGTTCAAGCTGTCGAGCGAGTGGCTGCCTTACTTGCCCAGTTCATCGTCGAGCAAACCCACCGCGATCAATTGAACGAACACGTCGAGAAACTCGAACTACTTAACCGCCAAAAAGATACCTTTGTGGCAACGGTGAGCCACGAATTACGCACGCCCTTAACTTCGATCATCGGCTATTTAGAAGTTCTTAAAGACGGTTATGCCGGCGATCTAACCGCAGAGCAGGCGCGGATGCTCGAGGTCATGGATCGAAACGCAATTCGCCTGCTTAGTCTGATCCAAGACCTGTTGGCACTTAATAAGCGCGAAAGTGAAGCGAGTCAAATTGAAATGGCCAACGTGTCGATGCCTGAACTAGTGACAACGGTCTGTCAGGAACTAACTCCGCTCGCCGAAAGTGGTGCGATCAAAGTTGAATGCGACGCCGGGCCGTCAAGAGCGGTGGTGCAAGGCGATAGAGGAAAACTTCAAAGCGCGGTCGTCAACATTGTGTCAAACGCAATTAAGTTCAGTCCCCGAGGTGCCGTGGTGAATCTTGGTTGTACAGTGGACGAGTCCAATCATCGGGTTCTGTTCACGTGCCAGGATCGCGGTATCGGAATTCCCGCCGCCGACCAAGGCGAGTTGTTTACACGGTTTTATCGAGCAAGCAATGCGATGACCAAGTTCATACCTGGGACCGGGTTGGGACTAACGATTGTCAAGCAAATAGTCAATGACCATGGGGGAGAAATACGACTGACCTCTGTTGAAGGGATAGGGACGACGGTGGTCATCGATCTTCCGCTTTCGCCGCAAGGTTCGGTGTAGTTCGAAGCCAGGCAACTGGTTGGATATCTGGCGATAGATTAATTACGGGTGAAGACTAACCAGATGGCTAAAACCCGAATCCTCGTCGCCGATGACGACAGAGACATTCTCGACATGGTGTCCTTTATATTGACCCATGCCGGGTACACGGTTGT
>JBDTPW010000003.1:0-3311 GCA_039932495.1 Ilumatobacteraceae bacterium | reverse complement strand
CCTTTGGACTCACCGTTCTCTTACTCGCCCAAGCGGGAGTGCCACTCACAAGTGGATTTGTCGCCAAGTTTGGCGTCATCCAATCTGCGGTGAATACGGGGAGCTATGCGTTGGCCGTCGTGGCGATGGTCTCGGCGGTGATCGCGGCGTTCCTGTACTTGCGGATCATGGTCAGCATGTGGCTGAATCCTCCGGCGAACGACGCGCCCTTGAGTATTCCAATTGCATCTGGGCTCGCAATTGGAACGACGGTTGTGATTACTTTGGTCGTCGGATTTGTGCCCGGATGGCTTATCGACACCGCCCACGACCTTGCACAATTCGCTAAAGGCTAATTTCTCAGATTCGTTTTGACAGGTCGAGAAAGTACTGATGGATCTGTTCAAGTTGCGGCTCAATTGAGTAGCCGTGATTTCCGATCATGAAGCCATTGTCATGAATGTACGCGGCTACCACCGGAGGAAATGCAACGGAATGGGGTAGGAGGTTGATCACCGGATTCGTTAGAAAGTTTCCTGTAACAATTGGCCGAGTTTCAACCCCTAGTGCCTCAAGTTCACCGACAATTTGCTCGCGGCAACCATGAAATCTTTCCTCCAATACAAATCCGAGACTAAACCAGGAACTGCCTGGCTTCATCCGTTGGATTCTCACGCCATCAAATCCTTGAAACAAGTTTTCAAAAAAAGCACCATTTTGGCGGCGTATTGCAAGAAGCGATGGAAGTTTGCGTAATTGCGCGCTTCCAATTGCCCCCTCAAATTCGATTGGTCGCAAGTTGTAACCGGGCAGCGCAAAACTAAATCGTCGTGACCATTCGTCGGTCGGTACTGGTCCAGTCAGATGTGGGGGAAGCGAAATGCCTCGAAGCCAACCATGCGCTCTAACCGACCTCAATACGGCCGCCAAGGCTTCATCATCCGTTAGGCAGACACCGCCTTCAATTGTGCTTATGTGATGAGAATAATAAGTCGAAAACGTTCCGATTTTGCCCCATGTTCCGGCTAGTCGGCCGTCTTCGACTGCGCCCAACGACTCGCAGTTGTCCTCAATAAGTTCGGTACCCGTCTGGTCGGTGATTGACTTGATTGATTTCAAATCTCCGGGGTTTCCGAGCAGATTTACCACACATACCATCGCCGTTTCGTCATCACAGGCAGCCGACAGTTGGTCGGTATTCATATTCCAAGTGTCGATGTCGATATCAACAAAAACCAATTCGTATCCGTTTTGTGTGAACGGGTAATAGGTCGTTGACCAACCGACCGAAGGTACGATTACTTTCTTCCGCCCCTCGATTTGGGTACTAGACAGCTTGATAGCGGTTGCGGCAGCCAAATTTGCCGAACTCCCTGAATTGAACATGACACCAAAGTTGGAAGAGTGATACTCGGCAAACTTTTTCTCAAAGTTTTCAACTTCAGAGCCGAGAGTAAATCTGTCGCTCTTAGTTACTCGCTCAATTGCCTCGTATTCCTCGTGATCCCAACTTGACGAACAGAGTGGGAGGTTAATGCTTGACATCTGAGACCAGCCCTCGCTTGAGTTTCCGGAGTTCGTGAATCCATTCAATAATCTGTTTCATTCCAAGATTGCTGCTGCCTTGCGTCCGCTGAATGAAACTAATTGGTATCTCCCGAATGGGTATATCTGAATTCTTAGCAATAAATAATGTGGCCAAGAGAAAGTCGTACCCAACCGGCAAGTCGTTATTTAACAAGGTCTTGACGGTTTGCTGATCGTATATGCGGAATCCATTTGTCTTATCTCGAACTTTGAGACTCAATATCCTTGTCGCCAAGGTGTTTGCACACCAACTCATTACTCTCCGGTAGAGCGGCCAACCAGGTGTTTTTCCACCTTTGGTCCAACGGGAGCCGATCGTAATCCCGAGACCACGAGATTGATTAAGAGTGATCGCGTCGACTGGACGGTGGCTGCCATCCCCATCAATTGTCAGTAGCCAATCGGCGCCGACGGAGAGATATTTGAGCATCCCATCAACGGTCGCGGCTCCGTATCCGAAATTCGTGATGCGTTTTACATACTCGATCGGTACTCCGCTTTGGCGCATCAGTTCGCATTGCGACTCGGTGTCATCGGTACTTGAGTCGTCCATCACGAAGATAAAGTTCGGGCGCAAAGTTTCGTTCAGTTCCTCCGCAACATTCTTGATATTCTGTCCTTCGTTCTTTGTGGGAATAACAATTACAAGAGTAGAGTTTTCCATATCGCTACGCATCTTGCGAGATTAGTGGGTTGAAGAGTGAATATCTGGATTTCGGGCGCGGGCGGACGACTTGGAAGCGTGCTCAACATCCATCTGTTGCAAAGTGGATTCAAGATCACCTCGCTCAGTCGAACGGATCTTTCACCTACGGCTCGAGACGGTTTAGTAAATCTCTTCGACAAATCTAAACCAGATTATTTCATTCATCTCGCGTCGAATTTGACTCCGAGGGGTTCACCTGCCTCAATGGTTTTATCCGATGCGATGGAAACCCTGGAGTTGGATAGGTTTGTTTACAGATTCTGTGGACTTCACAACATTCCGCTTATTTACACCTCGACGTATTTCATTTACTCCGCACGAGCCAAACCGTGGACTGAATCTGAGTTCGACCTTGCGGAGCCATTCGCATATGGCGATCGACAGATTTACGCGCTCGTAAAAGCGCAAGTTTCACGAGAAATCGTGAATCGCAGGCGAAGCGGAGACCAATTTTCGGCGATTGTCATTCCGAATATTATTGGAGGGCAATTGCAAGGTAATGACAGACGCGATCATCTTGCCGAAAGGGCGCTTTCTCTCATCGTCGAGTCATTGCAGGATCAAAAGAAGACCATTGATGCCGGACAAGGCGATGGTCGACGGTTGCAGTTCATTTCACCCACCGAGTTTTCAAGATGGTTGTGCCACGTACTCAAAGCAGGGGTAGTGCTTCCGGAACTCACACATTTGGCTTCTGCCGAGAGCTTTACTCCACTCGATTTATTCCGTTCAATAACTCGGTACTTGGCAATCGATTTAGAGGTCGTCGGTAGCGACCCTGATGAGATCAACTCCACAACTATTGATGACAATATGGCGAGGTCAACGCTCAACTGGAACGGTGGAAGGTCGCTAGATGATGCAGTCAATCAATGGCTCTCGGCTCAGAAATTAAATTTGCTCAAGAATTGAATCTAAAGCGCTAGCGTCGTGCGGCGACAACCAGTGCATCAAACAATCCCTGTTGTTGCCCGTCGGTGGCCGCATCGTCTTCGGGATGCCACTGCACTCCGACAATCCAATGTGCCGTACGGTGCTC
>JBDTPW010000002.1:0-62372 GCA_039932495.1 Ilumatobacteraceae bacterium | reverse complement strand
GTCGCGAATCGGCAACTGGTCGCGGAGTGGTCGAGGTTGCCGAGCTGATCTTGCAGAAATTGGGCAAGTCGCTTGCCGGCCAGCGGATAGTGATTCAGGGTTACGGTCAGGTGGGTTCGTGGGCGGCCAAATTGGCGTCCGAGCGAGGAGCAGTCATTGTCGGACTCGCCGATGTCGGTGGAACCGTGTATCAGACGAACGGTCTAGACCTAGGACGCATCGATCTCGCGTTGCACGGCGGCGCAACAAGCGTCACCGAAACAGGTATCGGCGATGTCGTGGCCAAGGGAATAAACGGGTCGCGCGAATTATTTGCACTGGATGCGGATATCGCGATGCCGTGCGCGCTGGAAAGTGCGGTCCACGACAAGGAAGCACTGTCGATGAAGGCACGACTCGTCGTGGAGGGCGCCAACGGACCCCTCACTCCGGCCGCCGACGAAATTCTTGCCGATAGAGGAATCATCATCATGCCCGACGTGTTGGCCAACGCGGGCGGAGTCACATGTTCATATCTTGAACAGTGCCAAAATTTTGCCCACCTCAGTTGGGATGAGGATCAGGTCAATGCTCGCGTTACCGATCTCATGCGCGCAGCATTCAACAGGTTCTACACATTTGCAGAGACCACCAAGCTTCCCTACCGACTTGCCACATCAGTGTTAGGTGTTAAGACAATCGCCGATGCCCATCGGATGCGCGGGCTACACCCTTAGAGAAATCAGAAGTCTGCAATAACTCTGACTTCGCCTACCGGTTTTCCGTGACCAAAAATCGGTGAGGCAAACGCGCGCGGATCGACCGCGCTGAGGTCAACGCCGAGAATTTGTAACGCGGCTTTCATCACCGGACTACGTGCCCGATTGGCTCCGTCTGAAATTTTTAGCGCGACGGCTCGACCGTCTGGTAACGCAGCGGCGAATACACCGTCGGCGCCGTCCTTTGCCATCAAACCTGGAATTCCCTGCATAAGCAAGGTGACATCTCGTGTTGGTCCGCCAACCATCTGCGGATGTGCGCGCATGGCGGAAGCCACCGAACCGGCCGGCGAACCGTCACTCGACATGACGATTGCACGAAACGCTCGTGCCAAACCAGCGAGCGAGAATGCGTGGGCCGGCGCACCGCACCCGTCGACTCCGATGTGATCGACCTGTTCCCCTGCCAGGTCCTGAATCGTTTCTGTGATGTGCCTTTGTAATGGATGATCGAATTGCAAATACGACTCGTCGTGTGTCCAGTTGTTGTGCATGCACGTGGCCAGCATCCCGGCATGTTTTCCTGAGCAATTCATTTGCACTGGCGAGCGAGATCCACCGTTGCGCAATACTTCTTCCGCCGCCTTTGAATTGAGTGGCAGATCTGGTGTGTTGCGTAGCGACTGCTCCGTGAGGTTTACCGTCGACAGAATTTCTCGCGTCCCTGCAATGTGTTCCGGCAGGCCGTCATGACTTCCACAAACCAGGGCAAGCAATCGCGGCGGCAACGCCAGGCCGCGCGACGCCATTGCGGTCGCCTGCATTGGTTTGTTCGAAGAGCGCGGATAGATGACTACGGCGGAATCTCCCAACGCGGTCTCGATACTCCCGTCCTTGCCGAGAATGACGACGGCCCCGAAGTGAAGCGACTCATCGCGTCCGCTGCGGGTCGTGACGGCGAGTTCGACGAATGCCGAATTGAGCGGAGACGCGGACGTCACAGTTCAGTCCCGCAACGCATCGACGAGCATCGACTGAAATAACTTGCTGTTGGCCCGGGTAACAACCCTTGCATTGGGAGACTGACCCATCACACCCAAGGTGTCCATCACGACCATTCCGAGAGTTTGCATGCCACTCGTCTCCACCGTCAAATACATGTCTCTACATTCTGTGGCGATGTTGCCTTCAATGGCGTACGCCATCGCAATCGGATCGGGTAGATCGAACCCATCAATATTGGTGACGTTGGCGCAGAATTCTCTAAGTGTCTTTTGAATGTCAATCGCAAATTCGGCCAGCGGCGTCCCGACGTCACGAATCTTGCGCGCCTCTGACGGCGAGATTGTCCCGTACAGCCTCGAAATGTCCCAGCCAACGAACTCCAGTCTCATTCCCGATCCCAACACAACTTCGACCGCGTGCGGATCACACCACATGTTGAATTCGGCGACTGGAGTGACATTGCCAATGTGATCTGCGGCCGCACCCATGATCACGCAGCGGGCGATCTTGTTTGGCAGTGTCGGATCCTGTTGCAACGCCATGGCGATGTTGGTCAGTGGGCCAAGAGTGACGAGGGTCAGTTCACCGGCGTAAGCATCTGCGGCGGCGAGCAAGGCATCGATGGCACTCCCACTTGCTGGGGTGCGCCCGCTAAGCGGCAATCCAATATCACCGAGGCCATCAAATCCGTGGACTACCTGGGCGGTCATCAACTCGCGCACAAGCGGTCGGCTGGCACCCGCATAGACCGGAACGGATGAACCACATAACTCGACTGTGTACAGCGCATTCTGTACGCCCATCTCAAGTGGCACATTTCCCGCCACGATCCCGATACCGACGACATCGATGTCTGGATGGCGCAGGGCAATAATTAGCGCAACTGCATCGTCGCTCGCGGTGTCCGTATCAATGAAAAATGGTCGCGTCACGGTGTGCAACCGTAACATTTTTTGCTTCTCGCCTATCCTTGATCAAGTGGGGAAACAGGGGCTAAGAGCGATGACGTGCGCTGCGATCGCTTCCCTGTTGATAACTTTCCCAGGTCAAGCCCGCGCCAATTGGCAAACCTCAAATGACAACGGAAATGTGGTCGCCCCGACGACAACGACTGCACCGAAATATGTGTTTCCGTTTTCACGAGTCTCTGTTTCCTATAGTCATGATCACCTCAATTATCCGGCAACCGATGTTGAAGGTTGCTACGCAAAAATTCTCGCTCCAACTTCGGGAACAATCGTTCACACCCGTCGCAAAGACACGTGGGTCGAAGGGATCGACGAAATCGGCACTCGTGGCGGAAAAACAATCACCTTGATCGGCGACGACACCGTTCGCTATTTCTTTTCCCATTTGGGAAGGGTCAAGGTGAAAATTGGACAGCATGTCGAGGCCGGAGACTGGATTGGAGTCATCGGATCATCCGGCAATGCCCGAATCACGGTCTGCCACGTTCATTTGGGCATGTCGCGAATCTGTCCGTTGGCGGAAATTTCTCTGTTGCAGGGTGAATTATGGCCGTGGAGATTTCTGGATGCCTGGCAAGCGGGGATTCAAATGTCTCCACGCAAGGCGAAGAACAGGCTGATCAATCTCACCCCAAATGGCTGTGCCGAAGCCACCGAATCCTTTCGTGGCGAGACGCAAAACCGTGGCGGCGGCTAGCTCATTAACTAGATAAGACCAAGTTGGCGCACAGCGTCGCGCTCTTCTGCCAATTCCTTTACCGAAGCATCGATCTTGGACCTGCTGTATTCGTCAATTTCAAGTCCCTTGACGATGCTGAAAGCGCCATTGACACAAGTGCATGGAAACGAAGAAATGAGTCCTTCGGGAACTCCATAACTTCCATCGGATGGCACCGCCATCGAGACCCAGTCTCCCGATGATGTTCCAAGCACCCATGACCGAACATGTTCCATGGCCGCGTTGGCCGCCGATCCGGCGGATGACGAGCCTCGCGCCTTAATCACGGTTGCCCCGCGCTTTGCAACCGTCGGGATAAACGTTTCGTTTATCCAATTTTGATCGCCGACAAGCGCTGCCGCATTTTTTCCGTCGACTTCGCAATGGAAAAGATCGGGATATTGGGTGGTGGAGTGATTTCCCCAAATTGTCATTTTTTTGACAGACGAAACCGGCTTGCCGAGGTGCGCAGCGAGTTGAGATATCGCGCGATTGTGATCCAGACGAGTCATGGCGGTGAATTGTCGAGGGTCAATGTCTTTAGCGTTGCTCATCGCAATAAGCGCATTGGTGTTGGCCGGATTCCCAACGACGAGCACCTTCACATCTTTTTTGGCGTTGGCACTAATCGCTTGACCTTGAGGTTTGAAGATTCCACCGTTCGCCGCCAACAGATCGGCGCGTTCCATGCCATCCTTGCGGGGCATAGCACCGACGAGCATGGCAATGTCTGCATCGCCGAAGGCGACATTCGGATCGTCAGTCAAAATGACATCGGCGAGTGGCGCAAATGCACAGTCGTCGAGTTCCATTTTCACTCCGCCGAGCGCTCCAAGTGCCGGAGTTATCTCTAGAAGCTGCAAGATGACACGTGTGTCTGGCCCCAGCATCGCCCCAGAGGCGATACGAAACAGCAGACTGTATCCGATTTGCCCGGCCGCGCCAGTGACGGCGACTCTCACTGGTGAAGCCATGGAAAAACCTTACCGTCCGATCGCCTGCAAGATGAGATCGGAATACACCTGTTGACCTTCTTCGTTGAGATGGACTTCATCGTGATACAGGTATTCCGGATGCGCCTCGGCGACGGCGTACCAATCGAGAATCTTGACGTTCCCGTATTCTTCCGGCAACGCGTTGAGCAGTTTGTTGTTCGGATCTTGCCAAGGCTTTTCCGGCACGTGCGTTGTCAGGAACAACACGATTGGCACATCGGCTAGCGGCACCATGATCGAATCGAGAGTTTCTTGGCTGACGTAATTGTTCGTGCCGAGGTGAATGATGACGGCCTCGCCCAATCGATTCACCGATTTCATGTAGTTGACGATTTCCAATGCCTGAGTAAAGGGTCGACTCTTCAGTGCGTCAACGACGATCCCCCGCACGGTAAGGATGTCTGCCGCGCCGAGCATGACCGAATCGCCGATGGCCAAAATATCGATAATTTGGCCGTCTAGGACAGTGGTTGTGACTGCTGGAATTGTCGTCACGAACGGCGCCAGCGTGGTTGTGCTGACGGCCACTGTTGTCGACGTCATCACGTCGACAACGAAATCTTCGTTGTCTTTGAGGCTTTGGGCGATTTCGTCAAGTTTTACCTCGGCGGTGGCCATGCTGACCAAGGCAAACATTGGCAACAAGGCAAATAACGATCCAAGCGCAAAGAATCGTCGGCGTCGTCGGTATTCGGAATCGAGCCGTGGATTTCTCATGTTGTTCCACCACGCCGAGAGCGCTCCCGTGCGTACCGGCATTTCGATATAGCGATACGACAATCCTGTGACGATTAGCGCTACCAACATCAAGCCACCGAACTCCCCTGCGTTCAATGGTTTGCCGGCAAAATGTCGATAGAACTGAAAAATCGGCCAGTGGTACAAGTACAAACCGTACGACCGCAAACCGATCCATCGAAATACCCGAAAATCAAGGATGAAATGGGTAAGGCTTCTACCCGGATACACCGCCGCCGTGATCACGGCAATGCTGCCAAGCCCGACGAGCAGGAAACCACCGCGGTACAGCAGGTCGTAACCGCGGGAGCCGCCTTCCGCCGAACCTTCGATGACATTGCGGAACTTCCACATCATCACGCCGAGTGCGACAATCCCGCCGAGACCTACAACATCAACGCCGCGTCGCAAACTCGGTCGTCCCGGCCGTATCCGTTCCCAGGGTCGCCAGAACATGGCGAGAGCGGCACCAATCAATAACCCACCGGCACGACTAAGGGTTCCCAAGAATAAATAATCAAGGCGTAAGACCGGATGGCCGACGAGAGATAGATACTGCTTGGGCGTTTCTTGCAGCGTCCCGGCTGCTCCCGGTTGGTACACCGCCGCTACATAAATACTGATCGCCACCGCCCCGAGGAAAAACAAGAGACCAATCGAATGTAGGTAGCGGCGTCCCGCCTTGAGTAGCACCAACATGACAAGCGGCCACACAAAGTAAAACTGTTCTTCAACGGCCAGCGACCACAGGTGACGCAGCGGAACGAAGCCAAAGGCGCTGAAGTATGACGAACCAAACCAGATCTGAAACCAGTTGAATCCGTACACAAGCGAACCGATGACGTCTCCACGCAATGCGCCAAGCGCGTCACGTTCAAACAGGGCGCAATAGATCGTGACGGCAAGCAAAAGCGTCCACAGCGCGGGCAAAAGCCTTCTCGCACGGCGTAACCAGAAGGCTTTGAGGCTCACTCGGCCGGTGGTCGCCCGTTCGGTGACGAGCAATGTGGTGATCAGATAGCCGCTGATGACGAAAAAGACTTCGACGCCTAGAAAACCTCCGCCGAGCCAAGCCTTATTGGCGTGGTAAATGATGACCGAAATGACTGCGACGGCACGTAGACCGTCCAGACTCGGTAAATAGGGAAGCGAACCAGGTTGTCTCATTGAAAAGCCACGACTAAGGGTAGTCAGTGGTGCTAGCGAATTGACTTCACGATGCGTCCCATAAGCGCGCCTGCTTCAGTTGGGTTTAGTCCGATTTGTACTCCGGCGAGTCTCAGCGCATCCATTTTGCCGCGCGCAGTTCCTTTGCCTCCAGAGACGATCGCTCCGGCGTGTCCCATTTTTTTGCCCTCTGGTGCGGTCACTCCTGCGATGTACGCGCTCATCGGTTTGGTGATGTGCGAACTAATGAAATCTGCGGCCTCTTCTTCTGCCGATCCACCGATTTCACCGATCATCATGATCGCGTGTGTTTCGGGATCGACTTGAAACTGTGCCAAGCAATCGACAAATGAAGTCCCCGGTACGGGATCGCCACCAATTCCGACGCAGGTGCTAACGCCGATCCCCTGCTGCTTTAGTTCGTACAGCGCCTGATATGTCAGCGTTCCGGATCGCGAGACGATGCCGACATTTGGGCCAGTGTCAGATGGGAGTAGTGCAATTTCTCCCGCCGTGATTCCGATGTTGCACTTACCTGGACTGATAATTCCTGGACAATTTGGTCCAAGCAATCGCGTCATCGGATAGTCGCGCTGCAGCGTGGCAAAAATGCGGGCCTCATCTTGCGCCGGAACACCTTCGGTTATGCATACGACAAAATTGATACCCGCCCTTGCGGCCTCGAGAATTGCTGCCGGCACGGCTTTCGGTGGCACGGCGATGAACGATGCACTTGCGCCTGTGGCTGAGACAGCAGAGGCGACCGTGTCAAACACTGGAATGCCGTCGACATCTTGACCCGCCTTGCCGGGAGTGACTCCGCCAACTATTTGTGTGCCGTAGTCACGGTTTCGCAGTCCATGAAATCGTCCCTGTCCTCCGGTTAGTCCCTGGACGATCACCTTGGTGTGTTGATCGACGAAGATTGCCATGATCAGCGACCTCTACTTGGCCAGCTCGACGGCGGCACGCGCCGCGTCAAGCATGGTAGGACGAGTCGACAGTTGGGACGCTGGGATTCCGGCGTCAACAAGGATCTGATGACCTTCTTTTGCGTTGGTGCCATCCAGGCGAATGACAATTGGCGCCCGAAGTTGCACTCTTGCCATAGCCGCGACTATTCCTTTGGCTACCTCGTCTCCCCGAGTGATTCCGCCAAAAATATTGATCAGGATGCTCCGAACCTTGGTGTCCGAATTGATCACTTCGAGAGCGGCGGTCATAAGTTCGGCATTCGCCCCACCGCCAATGTCTAGAAAATTTGCCGCCGTACCGCCCGCCTGATTGACCACATCGAGAGTGCTCATCGCTAGCCCTGCGCCATTGGCGATAATTCCGACCGTGCCGTCAAGGCCGATGTACTGAAGGTGCTTTTCGCGAGCAAGTTTCTCTCGCGGATCAAGTTCCTCGGTTGCGCTGAATTCCTCCCACTCCGGATGGCGAAAGGCCGCGTTTCCATCGAGGCTGACCTTTGCATCGAGCGCGTGGACCTCGCCATTTGGTTTCAATATGAGCGGATTAATTTCGGCGAGATCGCAGTCGCCTTTTGTAAAGCACTCGTACAGTTTGACCAAAATATCGGCAACGCCGTCGAGCGCCCGGTCCGGAATCTTTGCATCGATCGCCGCTCGCCTTGCACTTTCGACGCTTAGTCCGACGATCGGATTGATATGCAACTTGACGATTGCGGCTGGGTCGTGCGCGGCGACCTCTTCGATATCGACGCCGCCCTGGGCCGAGATCATGAGTAGATGCTGTTTTGCGGCGCGATCGAGCGTGAATGACGCGTAATACTCGTCTGCAATGTCCGAGGCGTGTTCAACCCACACCCGTTTGACAATGTGACCCTTTATATCCATGCCCAAAATATTTGCGGCGTGAAGCCGAACCTCGTCTTCATTGTGAGCCAACTTGATGCCGCCTGCTTTGCCACGACCTCCAACCTGTACTTGGGCCTTGACTACGACCGGGTATTGCGCATTGTTGGCCGCTTTGACAGCTTCGTCAACCGTTGTCGCGATTCCGCCCGCCGAAACCGGAATGTTGTAGCGAGCAAAATATTGCTTGCCCTGATATTCATCGAGATCCATTGTTCTACTTTCGTTTATCCAGAGTTGCTTCGAGCCAAGTCGCGATGTCTTGCAACGGCGTACCCGGACCAAAAATTTCAGCGACACCCTGAGAGCGCAATTCTCGTGCGTCGGCGTCCGGTATCACGCCGCCACCAAAGATAAGTACGTCGGCCATGTCCCTCGCTCGAAGTTCGTCCATCACTCTCTTAAATAGGGTGAGATGTGCTCCCGACAAAAGCGAAAGCCCGACCGCGTCGACATCTTCCTGCAGCGAAGTCTCGGCTATCTGTTCAGGTGTCTGATGCAAACCTGTATAGATGACCTCGAAACCGTGATCGCGCAAGGCTCGCGTGATGGTTTTGGCACCCCGATCGTGACCATCCAAACCTGGTTTGGCGACGACAACACGATACGTACGATTCACGAGTATTAGACCTTACGCCCTTTGGTAGCGCCCGTACCAACCCGACCTTATGCATGTATTCAGCGCATGGATATTTGCAGCGATCTGCGCCACACTTACGTGGTGAACCCCAACTTGCGTTCTCCTTTTCGACGCGCGATCCTCCCGATCATTGGAGGAATTGCTTTCTTTGCCGCACTGTTCGGAATGACATGGTTCATGGCCGTCTACATCACGAATCACCGTGAGGTGAAAACTGAATCCGGCGCCGGCACGTTCGTCGTCGGTCCCGTCGTCGATATCGCCAAGTCGATTGCCGAAAACGGACCAGTGATGTACCCAGACTTACGAGATTCAAATGGCAGCAGATCGATTGTCATTGAACACTTTGGTGATGAGCCGGCCAAGGGTTGGCAGGTGTATTTCGCGTATCCGGCGGATAAGGACCCAACCTGTCTCGTCAAGCAAATTAAACACACCCACACCTTCGTCGATTGCGACGGTCGCACGGTGAATGCCGATCAATTGCAACCCCCGACCGATGTTCGACCAATCGTCGAAAACGGAACGACGCTACTCATTGATCTGCGCGGAACTTCAACAACCACTTCGTCACCATAAAACCGAAGAATTATCTAGCGCTGGACCTTCTTCAACGGCGCCCACGACAGCGAGAGATGTTTCGTACCCACCTCGCCAAAACGTATTGAGGCCTCGGCCTTTTCATTTTGGCCACGGATGTCGATGATTATTCCCTCGCCAAACGTAGGGTGGATGACATCGTCTCCCACTCGGAAACCGTGCTCGCTTGGTTGGGCAACGCCATGAGGACCTGAGCGACCGGCACTCAATGCAGCGTCCACCGCTCTGTCAATAAATTCAGAACTCGTTCGCTGCGCTGACGGGCGTTCTGCCCGAGGGCGAAAACTTGCCCTGCTTGAATCGACTCCCGAGTCGACGCTTCCCTCGCGTTCGACAAGGTCTTGCGGAATCTCGTCGAGAAATCGCGATGGCGGGTTGTACTGGGAACTGCCGTACAGGTTTCGGCTCCATGCATGGCTGACCATCAGCTGCTCTTTTGCCCTTGTGATTCCCACATAGGCAAGTCGGCGCTCCTCTTCCAGTTCGGTCATGTCATTGAGCGCACGGTTGTGGGGAAAGATACCTTCTTCCATCCCGACGATGAACACAACGGGAAACTCGAGCCCCTTGGCCGCATGCATCGTCATCAGGGTGACATGGTTTTCTGAGTCAAGTTGATCGGTATCCGACACGAGCGCAATTCGTTCGAGAAATTCATCGACATGGGTGAATTCCTTGGCCACGCCGATCAGTTCGGAGATGTTTTCTAACCGGCCGGCGGATTCGATCGAGTCCTCTGCCTCTAGTTCCTTTGTGTACCCGCTCTGCTCAAGGGCATATTGCAACACCGGGCCTGGCCCTTGTTCGAGGCGAGCCGACAAGTCATCGATGAGGTTGACAAAATTGCCAAGGCCGCGGGCCGCCCGGCTACCAACTCCTGCCTCGATAGGTCGACGCATGGAGATCGAAAAACTTACGCCGTTGTCGGTGGCATACGCATCCAGTTTGGCCAACGTGCTTTCGCCAATGCCTCGCTTTGGCACGTTGATTATTCGCTTGAGATTGATCTCATCATTTGGATTGGCGGCGCACCTCAGGTAGGCCAGCGCGTCCTTTACCTCGCGACGATCATAAAACTTCGTACCGGCGATGATTTTGTACGGCATCCCGGCGTAGACGAGAGACTCCTCGAGAACTCTGCTTTGGGCGTTGGTCCGATAGAACACGGCAAGATCGCTCCACGCAAGGTTGTCATTGTCGTGAAACTTTTTTAGGCGTGAAATCACCCACTGCGACTCATCGAATTCATCGTTGGCGAAGTATCTAACAATCTTCTTTCCGCCGTCCTTGTCCGTCCACAGATCCTTCGGTTTTCGTTCAATGTTGTTCGTGATGACGGCGTTGGCCGCATCGAGGATCGTCTGAGTGCTTCGGTAATTCTGGGCCAGAATCACGGTCGTTACTTCCGGGAAGGCGTGCTCGAACTGCATGATGTTGCGATAATCGGCGCCGCGAAATCGATACACCGATTGATCCGTATCGCCCACGACGCAAACGTTGTGATGCAACGCGCCCAACATCAACACAATCTTGTTCTGGGCCATGTTCGTGTCCTGATACTCGTCGATCAGAATGTGCTCAAATCGCTCCTGATACGACTTCAACACATCTGGATTGAAACGAAACAACCGAACAGTGTTCACCAATAGGTCGTCAAAATCCATTGCCCCGGCATGTTCGAGGCGCTTCTGATACTCGCGATAGATTTCGGCATACTTTTCCTCAAAGATGCTGTCAGGGGAAATCGCAGCGTCACTAGGTGTCACCAATTCGTTCTTCCACAGACTGATACGTGCCTGCACCCCGCGGGGAGGAAACCGTTTGGCGTCGAGTCTCGTGTCGCGGATGACATAGCTGATCAAGCGTTGTGAATCGGAAGAGTCGTAAATCGAAAACGATTTTGGATAGCCAATGTGATCGGCCTGAGCACGAAGTATTCGCACGCATGCAGAGTGAAATGTGCTCACCCACATTTGATTTGCGACCGGGCCGACTAGTGCCGCCACGCGATCGCGCATTTCTTTGGCCGCCTTGTTGGTGAATGTAATCGCCAAGATGTGCATTGGGTGCGTGCCTTGGGAAATGAGATAGGCGATGCGCTGTGTGAGCACGCGCGTTTTTCCGGAACCTGCTCCGGCAACGATCAGTAACGGTCCTCCCGGATGGATTACCGCATCTTGTTGGTCGGGGTTAAGCCCCGACAGGTCGAAAGGTTGTTTCGTCGGGCTTTGTGACACGAACTAGCCGCGCTGCACGATGCGCACGGGTAACTTTCGCGGTCCACGAACCTGACCAAGACTCCACGTCACTGCATCCGCATCTGCAAGTTCGAAATCCGGAAACCGAGCGAGAAATTCTTCGACCGCGACACGCAACTCGAGACGGGCCAGATTTGAACCAAGGCACCGATGGATACCCAGGCCGAATGCAGCGTGGCGATTTTCCTGTCGATCAATATGCACCTCGTCTGCGTCTTCAAAAACCTCTGGATCACGATTGGCCGCGGGAAACGGCAAGAGCACCGCATCGAGGCGTTTGACGGGACACCCATTAATTTCGGTGTCCTTGATCACCATGCGAGCCATCGTTACGGGCGCGTAGGCACGAAGAAACTCTTCGATTGCCGTCGGCATGAGCGATGGATCGGCAACCAAACGATGACGGTCCTCTGCGTGGCCGGCAAGATGCCATAGCGCCGACCCTATTGCGCTCCATGTTGTGTCAATGCCGGCGACGAGCAGCAAAACGATCGTGCCGGTGACGTGCGATGGACTGAGCGGCCGATTATAAATTTTGGCATTAAGCAAAAATCCGATGAGATCATCCTTCGGATTGTCGATGTGATCCTGCACATGTTCCGAGAGATATGCGTCAAGTTTCTGAAAGCCATCCTTACGTGCGCCGAACTCTGCGCCCACAGCCTCTAGGACGAGGTGCACCGTCTCTCGGAAATAGTCGCTGTCTTCAAGAGGCAATCCGATCATCCGCGCAATGACATTGACCGGAATGTGCTGGGCGTACTCGACCGCGGCGTCAAATGTTGGCGCGTCACCGATTTTGTCGAGAAGTTCGCGGCACAATCTGCGTATCTCTGGCTCCCATCGATCGATGACCTTTGGGCTGAACGCTGGTAGCAATACACGACGAGCATCGTGGTGAAAGGGTGGGTCTGAAGTGATCGGCGGGGCGCCACCGACGGGTGCCTGCGATTCGACATTGTCGTTGCGAGGTGCATTGGAAACGACAACGACTTCCGACGAAAAGTGCTCGGTGTCGTAGGCGATCGCAGAGATATCGGCGTGGCGCACGGGCAACCACACACCCCCGTAACGGTCTGAGTGGGCAACCGGACACGTCTCGCGCAGATCGTCCCAGATCTCGTAGATGTTCTCGTTATATGACGGATGGGCGTGATCGAAGTCAATTTGCCAATTGTCAACTTCTCTCACAACTGGATCGTGTGGGCGTTGGGCTGTGTCGGTCATTTACATTGTTTCCGTATATGTAATGGCGAATTCTGGACAATTGGCCACAGCAAGTTTTGCTTTGTCGACCAAGTGGGGCGGGACGACACCATCCCCTATTGCGTGTGCGTTGCCTAAATCGTCGACATCGAATAATTCGGGCGCCAAGGCGAAACAACGGTTGTGACCCTGGCATTTTTCGGCAATCACCCTGACGCGCATGGCTGAATCTTACTGGTGGATGACACACACATTCTTCTCGTAATCGACTGATTAGTCTGCACGGATGGAGATGCACGCCGCGACCGTGTGGGAATCCATCTCCGATGTGATCGGCGATGCGCCCGCCGTGACTCACGGCGGTACCGAGCATTCGTGGACAGAATACGACAATCGGGCGGCCCGATTGGCAACGGCCTTCGTCGAAAGCGGACTTTTGCCTGACAGCAAAATCGGAATATTTCTATACAACTCGAACGAGTATCTGGAAACGCAATACGCGACCTTCAAAATGCGTGGCGTGCCGATCAATGTGAACTATCGATACCTGGATGAAGAGCTCTACTACCTGCTCGAGAATGCCGACGCAGAGGCGCTGGTATTTCATTCATCGCTAGCTAGCCGGGTGTCTCAGATTGCCCATCGCTTGCCCAAGCTGCGCTTACTAATTCAGGTCGATGATGTCGAAGCTTCCGAAATCGTTTCGGGGGCATATCGCTACGAGGACGTCGTCGCTGGACATGAACCGATGCCGCGGATTCATCGAGGTGAAGACGACATCTACATGCTGTACACGGGCGGAACCACGGGAATGCCAAAGGGTGTCATGTACCCAGTTGGGGCGCTCACCGAGTCGTTCATTCGAAGTGGGTATCCTCTGGCCGGACTTGCCATCCCGACCGCTGCGAGCGAGATTGCTCCGGCGATCAAGGTGTTGCACGAAACCGGAAAAGCACAAGTTTCAATTCCCGGCTGTCCACTTATGCATGGAACCGGGATGTGGCTGGGCGCAATGTTTGTTCACTTTGCCGGCGGATCGGTGGTCAATCTAGAGCAGCGAAGTTTCGATGCTCACGAAATGTTTTCGGTTGCCCAACGCAAACGGGCGACCAACCTAGTGGTGGTTGGTGACTCGTTCGTCAAACCAATGATTCGAGCACTCGACGAGGCGACCGCAGCGAAGAAGCCATACGACACGTCACACGTAAAACTCATTATTTCTTCTGGTGTCATGTGGACGACCGAGGTCAAACAGCAATTGCTTGAGCGAATTCAACAGGCCGTCCTCATCGACGCGATGGGGAGCACCGAAGGCGGCATGGGCACGAGTATTTCGGTTCGCGGCGCCGCTTCGACCACGGCAAAGTTTGTGCAGAACCCGGCAACAAAGGTGTTCCTAGATGATGGTCGGGAAGTTAAGCCGGGCTCAGGGGAAATCGGTATGGTCGCCGCGGGCGGGAGCGTGCCGCTTGGCTATTACAAAGACCCGGAAAAGTCTGCGCGAACATTTCGTGTGATTGGTGGCAAGAGATACTCGTTTCCGGGAGACATGGCCATGGTCGCGGAAGATGGATCTCTCATCTTGCTTGGGCGCGGTAGCCAGGTGATCAACACAGGCGGAGAAAAGGTGTTTCCCGAAGAAGTTGAGGAGGCGGTGAAACGAATTGCCGGAGTTCAAGATTGTCTTGTCGTTGGGATTGCCGATGAAAAATTTGGTCAGGCGGTCACCGCCGTTGTTTCGAGATCAAGCGACGGTGAGGTGGATGAAACCACGATCATTGCAGGTGTTAAGGGCGCGATAGCCGGGTACAAGACCCCCAAGCGGGTGGTCTTTGTGAACACGGTCCCCCGCGCCCCGAATGGCAAGGCCGATTACGACGAGGCGAAACGAATGGCGCTAGTCGCGTTGTAATTTTTGGCGAAGGAATTCAATCACTTTGGCTACGCCGTCTTCCTGACGTTGCTCGGTAAGAACAGAATGATCGGTTTTTGCGCTTGACGGATATTCAATGGCGACGAAAGCATCACCGAGCAACGATCGCAATGATTCGAAACGAGAACCGACAAGTTTGTCTCGATCAAATTGCAATCCAAGAACCTGACATCCTTCGCGCGCGCGTTGCGCGACAACCAGCTCATCGTCGGCAGAAAGACCTAGATTGGCGCCACGAGACTTTCCAAACGCAAACGGCATGGATGGTTGGGATAACACCGGTGCGACCAAGATGTCGTCAACCATCATCCCAAGGGCAAATCCACCGCTGAAACACATTCCCACCGCTCCCACGCCAACGCCACCGACTTGGTGATGCAGATGTTTGGCAACCGCTCGTAACCAGGCGATTATCGGAGAGGTGCGTCCCATTGCCATTGTCGTGAACTCTCTTGAGATGCAAACCTTTGACAACGATGAAGCCATGTATCTACCTGATGGTCCGCGACCGGCTTGGCCGACGAGGAGTGGCATCACGACAGTGAAACCAGCGTCGACAACATCGTTGGCGAAGCGGGCAACAGTTGGGGTGATTCCAGGAATTTCATGGACGACGACAACACCTGGACCACTCCCGCGTCGATAGGTGGCGTGCGTAATTCCACCTGCCGTAAACGTGTCCTGAACCCAGCCGCTCATGACGGTGTCGCTCGTGGGGTCTTCGTTCATTGCGTGACTCCTTTCAGTGATTCGAGTGCGCTAGTGGCGAGATCTTCTGTGCCTTGTTTGAGCGCCGACAAATCGAGATCGTTGTCGCCCATGGCCCCGTGCAGGTACCGGGCATACACACCTTCGCTGACTACGGACAGACGCCAGGCGGCAAAGGCGCGGTAATAGGCGATGTTTGACAAATCGCGACCTGTGCTCATTGCGTAACGCTGAACGATTGCGTCATAGGTGGGAAACCCCGGCGCACCGGTTGGATCGTTGTGTCGGCCAGGGCCAGCGCCCGGGTTTGTCCAATAGACGCCGAGGTGTCCGAGGTCGGCGAGCGGATCTCCCAGCGTGCATAATTCCCAATCCAGAACGGCAGTGATTTGTCCGCTCGATACTTCCGTCAAGCAATTTCCAAACCGATAGTCACCGTGGGCGATTGATACGCCCTGTTGTTCGGGAATTCGCTGGCGTAGCAATTGCTCCGCGAGTTCAACGGCGGGAAATTCGCGGGTCTTAGATTGGTTCCATTGGGTTGACCATCGTTTGAGTTGACGTTCGATATAGCCGGTTCGCATTGCCAAATCTCCAAGACCAATCGCATCGATATCAAGCTGGTGCAGTTCGGCGAGCACGTCGATGAGGCGCTCGCTCGCCGTTTGGCGCGCTTGGACGGTTAGTTGCTCTGCGCTGGCCGGCGAGTCGAGCACTGCTCCCTCGACAAAACTCATCACATAGAACGGAGCACCATTCACCGATTCATCGACGCACAGGCCGAGCGCCCGAGGAACCGGCACATCGGTTTTGCCCACGGCGGAAATAATTTTGTGTTCGCGAGCCATGTCGTGGGCCGTAGCAAGCACATGGCCAAGTGGCGGCCGGCGCAACACAACGGTTAAACCCGCGGCGTCGACTACTCGATAGGTGAGATTCGATCTACCGCCCTCGATGGGAAAGAATTCAAAGGGAGGCTCGACGTTTTCGATGTTGTCGACAAGCCACCGGGAAACGCGAACATTGTCGATGCCGAGCATGGCTCGACGCTACTTCGTTGTCTTCACTGCCAATTTTTGGCGAACTTTATGGGCGAGCAACACCCACAACACTTGACCATGACACGGCACTGATCTTGACTACGTCACCCGTTCGCGGCGCATGCACCATCTGGCCGTTGCCGAGATAGATGCCGACGTGATGGATTGGATATCCGGAAAATATGAGGTCGCCAGGCGAAGCTGCGGCGGTAGGTACGTGATTAAGGCCGGCGTACTGGGTTCGCGAAGTACGGGGAATGCCCAGGCCGGCAACTCCCCAAGAATACGAAGTGAGACCCGAGCAGTCGAATGCGTTTCCGGGCGATTTTGCGCCAAAGGAATAGCGCACACCCAATTGCGATAGGGCGGCCTTAATTGCCACGCTTGCCCGCGACGAAGGTGGCGCGATATTGGGATACTTTGTCCCCTTCCACTTTGCCGCTTGTGCCTGCGCCGCGGCGAGGGCCGCCGTCTCACGACGTTGACGTTCCGAACGGAGCAACGAGCCAAGTTGTTGTTCTGCTTCGGACTGTCGCCGTTCGTAATCTGACGAGAGCGCCTCGGCGGCGGTCAACCGCTCCGCCGCATAGTCGGCGACGCGTACCGCTTTCTTGCGCTGGTATTCGAGCGAAGATCTCTCCTTGGCAATGTCGTCAATCAAAGCCTGGAGGGCGTCGGTGTTACCGGCCCCGGCGTTGAGGGCCACCGAGGTGAGGTATTTTTTACTCACCGAATCCGTGAGTCCGTTGGTTGAACTCAAAATGCTTGACAACGAGTTGGAGATTCCCCCACTTACAAAAGACTTCATCGCCACCGCCCGCAGATCCTTTTGCATCGCTGCCAGCTGGGCTTCCTTTTCCTTGATTCGCACCTCTGCGGCTGCAATCTCGATAATCAAGTCCTCTTGATCATTTACCGCTTGGGAATACATCTCGCCGAGGGCGTCAATTTGTTCGCCTATGCGATCCAATTCGTCGATGATCGCGTTGACCCGTTGTTGCTGTTCACTAGAACCTCCGCTGCCCCCGCCGGCCTGGGTCGCGCCATGGGCGGCTAGCGGACTGATCGCCACGGTCATAACTGAAGTCAGCGAGATGGCAACCACTAGTTTTTGGGCATTACGAAGAAAACGCCCCCAAGCGCGAGTCACCATGATTGGAGAAGTTTACCTATTATTACGGTTATGTTGCAGCAGTCGGGAAACCCTTACCAGGCTTAGGTTTTACGATTTCGGCCGTGCGTTACTCCCACTCGATGGTCCCTGGCGGTTTGGACGTGATGTCATAGACGACTCGATTGACACCGCTCACCTCATTGATAATTCGTGAAGACATCTTTTCCAGCAGGTCGTAGGGCAGCCTGGCCCAATCGGCGGTCATCGCGTCTTGGCTCGTGACGGCACGAATAATGATCGGCATGCCATAGGTTCGCTCGTCGCCCATGACCCCGACCGAACGAATATCGGCGAGCACGGCAAACGCCTGCCACAGCTCTCGGTCAAGACCTGCCAGGTGGATCTCGTGGCGAACGATCGCATCGGCATCCTGGAGAATCGCCACCTTTTCCCGTGTCACCTCGCCGATGATCCGCACGCCTAGACCGGGCCCTGGGAAAGGCTGGCGCCACACGATTTCATCTGGCAGACCCAACTCGAGTCCAACCTGGCGAACCTCGTCCTTGAACAGGCTGCGTAAGGGTTCGATGAGGGTCAGGTTCATGTCCTTTGGCAAGCCCCCGACATTGTGATGGCTCTTGATCACCGAGGCGGTTCCATCCACCCCTCCGCTTTCAATGACATCTGGGTAGAGGGTTCCTTGGACAAGGAACTTTGCGTCGGTCAATCCGCCTGTGTGTTGCTCAAAGATTCGGACAAACAACTCGCCAATCACCTTGCGTTTGGCTTCCGGTTCCTCGATGCCCTTCAACTTTTCAAAGAACTGGTCCGCCGCGTCGACGTGGATGAGATCGATGCCGAGGTGACGATGAAAAGTGTCGACCACTTGAGCGCTTTCGTTTTTGCGCATCAGGCCGGTATCGACGTACACACAGGTAAGTTGGCCGCCAATTGCTTTATTGACGAGAGCCGCCGCTACTGCCGAATCGACACCGCCGGACAATCCACAAATCACCCGTTCGCTACCCACCTGATCTCGTATTGCCTTCACCTGAGTATCGACAATCGACGACATCGTCCAATTGCGCTTGGCGCCGACCAGTCGATGCAGAAAATGCTCGATGATCTCCTGACCAAATTGGGTATGACCGACCTCTGGGTGAAACTGGGTGCCCCAAATCTGGCGCGAACTATTTTCTATGACGGCCATCGTCACTTCGCTCGTCGATGCGGTAGCCGTGAACCCCGGTGGCAACTGGGCAATCGAGTCAAAGTGGCTCATCCACACGTCGAGACTTTGCGGCACGCCATCTGGAAATAGCGTCGACGAAACGCCAGCCCGCGAAAGTGATGTGCGACCATATTCGCCGCGACCGCCGCGGGCAACTGAGCCGCCTAGTTGTTGGGCGATGAGTTGAGCTCCGTAACAAATACCGAGTACCGGGATTCCCAGTTCGTAAATCTGTGGATCGAGTTGCGGGGCGCCTTCGACGTGGACGCTCTTGGGGCCTCCCGACAAGATGATCGCCACCGGAGCCCGTTCCTTGACTTCTGCGGCGCCGATCTTGTGCGGGACTATTTCCGAATAGACCTGCGCCTGTCTCACTCGGCGGGCAATGAGTTGTGCATATTGGGCACCAAAGTCAACGATTAAGACAGTCTCGACAGGATGTGTTGGCGTTGTAGTTGGTGTTGGCGTCATTGTGACAACTGACTGTAGTTGGCGAGTGGCGTTGGGGCTCGGAAGATGTGACGATGGGGAGATGAGAATCCTGCGCTCGGCAGTGCTTGTGGCCGTCGCAGCAATCGTCTGCCTTGCTCCACCGGTTTTCGCATCGTCGTCATCAAGTGGTGAGACCACTCCAACTTCTATATATACGTATAACCTCCCTGGCAGTGTTGGTGACTGCGTTGGTCTCTATCCGAAACCGAATTGCGGAACCGAGCCGGTGCTCTCCGGAGATCGCGGAGGCGTCATGCAGTACGCCACCTTTGGGGTCATTATTCTCGGTCTCGCGATCATTATGACGGTGATCGCACGAAGTGTCATCCGCACCGATCGAATCAAGAAACTCGAAGCGGAGGCCGATCTTCTCAGTGGTGCAACGTCGGCGGACCTGCCGTAGCCTTGAAGGTGTGCATCGCAATGATGCACATGAAGTACAAATTCATAACTTCTTGCAGGGTTGGGTGAAATCCCCTACCGGCGGTTACAGCCCGCGACCCCCACGAGCTTTTCGTGGGGCTGATCTGGTGAAATTCCAGGGCCGACGGTCAGAGTCCGGATGGGAGCAAGAAGACGTGGGTAGCGCCTCTACGAGGCGTTGCTTTCGTCGTCCCCGCTTTCAGTGCCTGTGCGGAGTCTGAACGACGGGAAGCGAAAACGAGTGACCACGATCGACGAGCAGACGATGCAACTTGCGGTGGCGACCGCCGCTCAAGCACGCCTGCGCAGTCGTCCTAATCCATGGGTCGGTGCAGTGATCACTTCATCAAGCGGCGTCATTGCCACGGGCGCAACGGAGGCGCCCGGCGGTGCCCACGCCGAAATTGTGGCGCTGCGACTTGCCGGCGACCGCGCAAGGGGCGCGTCGATGTACACCACCTTGGAGCCGTGCCATCACACCGGTCGCACGGGCCCGTGTACGAAGGCGATCATTGAGGCAGGAATCTCGAGAGTGGTTGTTGGCGTTGTCGACCCGGATGGGCAAGTCTCCGGTCGCGGCATCGAGGCGATGCGCTTGGCCGGAATTCAAGTAGATGTCGGTGTGTGTACGGAGGCAGTATCTGCTCAACTCGCCCCGTATCTATTCCATCGTCGCACCAAGAGACCGTTTGTTGTTTTGAAGATGGCGTACACGATCGACGGGCGTACCTCGGCGGCCGATGGCACGAGCCAGTGGATCACGGGACAAGATGCTCGACGACGGGTTCACGAACTTCGCGCCGAAAGCGATGCCATTCTCGTTGGCGCGGGAACCGTACGTGCCGACGACCCGTATCTCAACGTGCGCGATGTTGCTGGTACCTCGCCACGACGAATCGTGTTGGGCAAGATTGACGCAGGCGCCCATGTTCATCCGTGCCTGGAGTACAGCGGCGAGCTCACGGGTCTGCTCGACCAACTCGGTGGCGAAGGCGTGCTCCAACTGCTCGTTGAGGGCGGTCCGCTAGTAGCAGCGGAATTTCACAGTCAGGGATTGGTCAATCGTTACGTCTTGCACATCGCACCAGTCATCGCCGGCGGCGACGATTCCAATCCCGTGTTCCGTGGCCCAGGTGCTCGGACAATGGCAGAGATGTGGCGCGGACATTTCACTTCATCCACGAGGCTCGGCGATGACCTGGAAATCGTTTTGGAACCGTTTGATCCCCCACCTCCCGCAAATATGCAAGGACCATCATGAACACAACCAAGACCGCAATGGCACCAATTGAGGACGTGATCGCCGCAATCTCGCGGGGCGAAATGGTTGTGCTCGTCGACGATGAGGATCGGGAAAACGAGGGCGACCTGATCATGGCCGCAGAGTTTGCCACGCCGGAAAGAATCGCCTTCGTTGTGCGCCACACTTCAGGTGTCATTGTCACGCCACTTACCGCCGAAAGGTGCGACGAACTTCGCCTGCCGTTGATGGTCGACAACAACACCGAAAGCCAGCGCACCGCGTTTACGGTTTCGGTCGACCTTCGGGAAGGTACGACGACTGGAATCTCTGCCGCCGATCGTGCCGCCACTTTGCGCGCACTTGCCGATCCGACGGTTCCACACAGCGCATTTTCCAGGCCTGGTCACGTTTTTCCCCTTCGCTCTCGGGAAGGTGGCGTGCTCAAGCGCGCCGGGCACACCGAGGCCGCGGTCGATCTAGCCAGGCTCGCGGGTTGTCAGCCGGCGGGAGTCATTTGCGAAATTCAAAACGACGACGGGACGATGGCCCGCCTACCCGACCTACAAAAATTCTGCGCCACCCATGGATTGTTGCTCTCCTCGATCGCCGAACTAATCGCCTACCGGCGTCGCCACGAACGGCTGGTGGAGCGAATGGGCTCTGCGAGTGTTCCCACCGCGTGGGGAATTTTCACGTGCATCGCCTATCGCAGCACAGTGGACGGCATCGAACACCTTGCATTCGTCAAAGGCGATGTGAGCGACGGCGCTCCTGTCCTGACTCGTGTGCACAGCGAATGTCTCACCGGTGATGTCTTTGGTAGCAGGCGTTGCGACTGCGGGGCACAACTTGCCGTGGCGATGCAGCGAATTAACGACGAGGGTCGGGGCGTAGTCGTGTACCTTCGTGGACACGAGGGTCGCGGAATTGGCATCGGCCACAAGATTCGCGCCTATTCGCTACAAGATGAGGGCTTCGACACCGTCGACGCCAACACCAAACTTGGACTTCCCGTCGATAGCCGTGAATATGGCATCGGTGCCCAAATCTTGGCCGACCTTGGGGTCCACGAACTGCGCCTCATCACCAACAATCCAGCAAAGTATGGAGGGATTGCCGGCTACGGATTAAAGATCGTCGAGCGCGTGGCGATCGACATCGACTCGACCCCCGAAAACGAATTATATTTGCGCACCAAGCGCGACCGAATGGGTCATGTGTTCGACGGTTCTGATATTTACAAATCTGACAAGGGAGACAGCAAGTGACCTCAATCGATGCTGCGCCAAATGGTTCCACGCTATGGGTCGGAATTGTGTGCTCGCGTTTCAATGAATTCATCGTCACCGGATTATTGGACGGGGCCAAGAGGGGTCTTCGAAAATGTGGAGTCAGCGAAGGGAGCATCGATGTCGTGTGGGTCCCCGGCGCGTACGAAATACCGCTCGCCGCTCGAACGATGGCGCTTAGTGGACATTACGACGCGTTGGTCGCACTCGGGGCAGTCATTCGCGGCGAAACCGCGCACTTTGAATATGTGGCCGGGCCGTGTGCCGATGGCGTGGCCAGGATTCAGTTGGAAACCGGCATCCCGATCGGATTCGCCGTGCTGACCACAGAAAATGTCGAGCAAGCCGTTGCCCGTTCAGGCCCCGATGCCGGCAACAAGGGTGAGGAAGCGGCCATTGGTGCAGTCGAGATGGTCAACACTCTGAACGGAATTCGCCACAAGCATTAAGTCCCGCACACATCTGCGCAGCAACGAATGGGTCGTTGATGCGTAGGAGGCGGGTTCAGTGGGCATTGTCGTTGGCATGCTCGTCGCAGTCGCGGGCACGATTACCTTCAGCGGTTCGGTTCTCGAGACATCGCCACCACAAGCATCCAACGACGTGGCAACCATCGAAACCGTGATCTTCAATCTCGAACTCGACACATTTATTCGACAGCGCTCAATTTTGCGACGAACGTATCCCCAATTGATCTGGACAACCGACGGTTGCTCGGCCCCTATCGTCGGTGAATCTGGGCGATCCTTCAATTTTCGCAATGCGTGTATCCGTCACGACTTTGGCTATCGCAACTACAAGGCACATGGATTGTTTTCCACCGAATCGCGTCTGCGCCTAGACGAACAATTTCGTCAAGACATGTACACGCTGTGCGGTCCAAAAATCCGCACCTTCAAGGTGCGCTGTGCCGCCTGGGCAGAGATTTTCTACGCAGCCGTCCGAGCCGGAGGCGGCCCGTAACGCGAGATGTCAGATGTCGAGGGCAACCGACAGGAGCTGAAACAGCATTCTTGCCGTGACACCCCAAATGGTCTCGTCGTCTAAATGGAAAAAGTGGATGCAGTGCTCGCCACCCGGCCCTTCCCAGAATTCCTCCGCGTAGGTGTCCGGTCGAATCAAGTCAATGAGTGGAACGCTAAACACTCGATCGACCTCTGCATTGCGCGCGAAAAGTGATGGTTTGCTATGAAGACGCGCGACGATTGGAACGATGTGACTGTTGCTCACAATCGTTCCCGCGGCGCTCAGTTGGCCAATGATTTCGACGTCGGCGCGAGCCAAATCAATTTCTTCCTCGGCCTCTCGCAAGGCGGTATCAACGGCAAGCTCATCGCCGTCAATACGTCCGCCGGGAAACGAGATCTCTCCCCTGTGGTTTCTCAACTGCTGCGACCGACGGGTGAGGACAACCTCGACACCGCGCGTTCCCTGAAACAGAGCGATCAAAACCGCCGAGGCCTTGGCATCCAGTGGCGGAGGAATGTGTGTCAGCGTTGCGGCGTGGACCACAACCTTGCTGGTGACTCGATCTAGCGAACTCAGTGCCGAGGCGTCGATGTTGCCCCATCGGTTTTCTACACCCGGTCGAAATTGTGCGGGTCGGTTAATGACCTGATCGCCACCAATACGCCGACCTGGAACATTGTGCCCCATGATCGAATTGTTGTCTGCCTCTATGCGGAAGGTTTCCAGCCGCTGTCAATCAATTCTTTGATCACTTCGGCGAACCCTGCCGTCTTCATCGTCGCCAGAGTCTTGCCAGGCTGTTCCTCGCCGCGCTCCCACGTTTGCCAGGCGAGATGAATTTTTTCCATGTCCGGCGCCGGCTGATCAAAACCCATGTCATCATTCTACTGACCGTCCGCACCACGCTTGGCGAAGTTCGTACCAAAACTGATCACGGCGAGCACAAGACCGAGTGCCACCAACGCAAGTCGACCAGTCGCACCGAGATCAAGGAGCACTGCCGCGGCGAGACTCCCCACGATGATCGCCCAATCGATCAGGCGATGCACACGCCGAGTCCACAACCTGTAAGCGCTCATCGTCCCGTCGGACAGCGCGGAGTTGACGAGAAGGGCAACGCCAAAGAGAACGGGTACAAGTGGTTCGCTCATTTGCGCCGACATAACGATCAACAAGATTGCGATCGCGTATTCGACTAGTTGATGGAGCCAGAAGCCTCGGCCTTGTGTTGACATGAGGTATGACTGTATTGGCCGCGAAGGAGCGGTTGTTACATCATTCCCATTCCGCCACCTGGCATGCCACCGCCCGCTGGTGCAGCGGACTTTTCTGGCTTGTCGGCGACGAGACACTCAGTGGTTATGACCAAGGCGGCAATCGATGCGGCGTTTTGCAACGCTGCACGAGTGACCTTGGCCGGGTCGATGATGCCGGCCTTGACCAGGTCGACATACTCACCGGTTGCGGCATTGAGTCCGACGTTGCCCTTTTCCGCTTCGATCCGTTGGATTGCAACGGCGCCTTCGATTCCGGCATTGTCGGCAATGTAACGAGCAGGTGAGGTAAGCGAGTCGTACACGCTGCGTGCACCTGTCGCCTCGTCGCCATGAAGCGATTCGACGACTGCGAGCACTGCCGCACGGGTGCGGATGAGTGCCACACCGCCACCGGCAACGACACCTTCTTCGATAGCCGCACGTGTGGCCGAGACCGCATCTTCGATGCGATGCTTCTTCTCTTTGAGCTCGACTTCGGTGGCCGCTCCAACCTTGATGACGGCTACGCCGCCGGCAAGTTTGGCAAGGCGTTCCTGTAACTTCTCGCGATCCCAGTCAGAGTCAGTGTTTTCGATCTCTGCCTTGATCTGATTGATGCGACCAGTCACATCTTCTTTCTTGCCGCCGCCATCTACGAGTGTCGTGTTGTCTTTTGTGATAATCACTCGCTTGGCCCGGCCAAGCAGATCGAGAGAGATGTTCTCCAACTTGAGACCAACTTCCTCGCTGATGACTTGTCCGCCCGTGAGCACTGCCATGTCTTGCAGCATCGCCTTACGACGATCGCCAAAACCTGGAGCCTTCACCGCGGAACTATTGAACGTGCCACGGATCTTGTTGACCACGAGTGTGGCAAGGGCCTCGCCCTCGACATCTTCTGCAACGATCAACATCGGCCGACCAGTTTTCATCACTGCCTCAAGCAGCGGCAACATGGACTGCACCGTGGATATTTTGCCGGCATTAAACAAAATGTACGGATCTTCGAGAACCGCTTCCTGACGATCTGCATCGGTAACGAAGTACGGCGAGAGATAACCCTTGTCGAACTGCATACCCTCGGTGAACTCGAGTTCGGTTCCGAAAGTGTTTGACTCTTCGACCGTTACAACACCGTCCTTGCCAACCTTGTCGATGGCGTCTGCGATGACTTTGCCGATTGAAGCATCGGCGGCCGAGATGGTGGCGACGTTGGCGATATCGCCCTTGTCGTCGACATCTTTTGCCTGGCTCTTAATTGATTCGACGGCCGCGTTTACAGCCTTTTCGATTCCGCGCTTGAGACCCATTGGGTTGGCTCCGGCCGCGACGTTGCGCATGCCGTGTTGGACCATTGCCTGGGCCAAGACCGTTGCGGTTGTCGTTCCGTCACCGGCGACGTCATTTGTTTTTGTGGCGACTTCCTTGACTAACTGGGCGCCCATGTTCTCGAACGGATCGTCTAGTTCAATCTCTTTGGCAATTGATACGCCATCGTTGGTGATTGTTGGAGCACCAAACTTCTTATCAAGGACAACGTTGCGTCCCTTTGGCCCGAGAGTAACTTTGACCGCGTCAGCAAGCTTGTTGACACCAGTTTCGAGTGCGCGACGCGCCTCTTCATCAAACTTCAATTGTTTTGCCATTGTGTAACAGTTCCTTTTCTATTAAGAATTGCGGACGAATAGTGAAAATTATTTGCCGACGATTGCGAGCACGTCTCGGCTGGTGAGAATGAGCAAATCATCGCCCTCGTGGGTCACTTCGGTTCCGCCGTACTTTGAGTACAACACGGTGTCTCCAACTTTGATGTCCAACGGTGAGTGCTTGCCTGTGTCATCGCTCCAACGACCTGGTCCAACTGCAACAACGGTGCCCTGCTGTGGCTTTTCCTGCGCCGTGTCGGGTATGACGAGGCCGGATGCGGTTCGCTCTTCGGCGTCATTTGGCTTGACAACAATGCGGTCGTCTAGGGGCTTGAGTTTCATATGTTGAAGTCCTTCATCGAGAGTGAACCGTTGGTTCACGCGGTTTTGTGAGCGATTGTGGCTTGATTTTTGCTGTTAGCACTCTACGAGTGCGAGTGCTAATGATACGGTCCTAGCGGCCCAAATTCCAACTAGCGCCCACGCTGGAGGCAAGATCACGGACCAATCCAAGGGGCAGGCCGATCACCGTTTCCAGGTTTCCATCGATTCGATCCACCAGCCGCCTGCCCTCACCCTGAGCGGCGTAGGCACCGGCTTTGCCAAGTGATTCTCCCGTGTTCAGGTACCAGGTGAGCAATTCTTCGGTTATCGGCACCATCGTGACCATCGCTCTGTCGATGCCATCTTTATGCCGGTTGCCGCGGCGGATGCTCACCGCGGTCCACACTCTGTGACTGCGGCCGGATAGTTGACGCAACATGTCGGCGGCGTCAGCGACGTCATTTGGCTGACCAAAAATTTGACCGCCGACATCGACCGTTGTGTCGGCACCAATTACTACAACATCCGCAGACAGATTTGCGTCGTGCAATCGCTTGGCGACTACGGATGATTTTTCGACCGCACAACGTCGTACATAGTCTTCGGGCGTTTCGCCGCGAAGTGGCGTTTCGTCGATGTCCGCCGGAACAGTCTCAAATGTCAGTTGCAGCGGGGCCAGAAATTCAGTGAGCAGTTCAACACGTCGCGGTGATCGGGAGGCAAGGACGATTACCTGTGATGAGTCGCCCATCAGCCGCCGCTCAATTGCAAAACATCGGCATCATCGGGTATCGACATATCATCGCGGTCGGCTACATATCCTTCCGGCAAGACGACTTTGATCGGGCCATTGGTATGGCCGCGGGCGATTCGTTCGCCGCCGGGCACAATTGCGATAGAGGGGTCGAGCGAATCGGCCAACATGCGTAGTTGATCTAGCGATGACACCTCGCTGAACTTTCGACGGACTTCACCGCCAACCGGATATCCGGTTAAGTACCAACCGGTGTGCTTGCGAAAGTCACGAATTCCTCGGTCGCCATCAAAGTGGTCGCATAGGGCCGTGGCGTGTTCGATCATGATCGGTAACACCTGACCAAGCAGCGGACTTGGACTGATCGGTCTGCCGCTGAACGCATCGATGAGATCACGAAACAGCCACGGGCGACCTAAACATCCGCGGCCAATTACTACTCCGTCACAATTGGTCTGCTCGACCATCTTCACTGCGTCGGCCGCTTCCCAAATGTCGCCATTGCCAAGCACCGGAATACTTTGGACGGCCTGCTTGAGTTCGGCAATTGCCTCCCAATGTGCACTCGGCGCATAATGCTGCTGTGCGGTGCGTGCGTGCAGCGCGATGGCAACGGCACCGGATTGCTCGCAGATGATTCCCGTTTCGATGTAGGTGAGCAGATCGTCGGAAATCCCCATCCGAAACTTGCACGTCACGGGGATTCCATAATTTTTTCCTGCTTCGACTGCGGCGGTAACGAGCGCGCGAAGCAGGTTTCGTTTCAGAGGCACTGCGGCTCCCCCGCCACGGCGTGTCACCTTTGCCGCAGGGCAACCGAAATTGAGGTCGATGTGGTCCACCGCCTCTGCCATGCCAAGTTTGTGAACCGCTCGGGAAAGCATCGCTGGATCACTGCCGTACAGTTGCAAACTTCGAAATGTCTCATCGGGCCCGAACTTCAACATCGTGTCGGTCTTGCGACTGCCATTGACAAGACCAGTGGCCATCAACATTTCGTTCACATAGATGAGGTCCGGCCCAAACCCTCGGCACAGCGAACGAAATGGCGCATTGGTCACGCCGGCCATCGGAGCTAAGACGACTGGTGGCCAAACGGAATGCTTTCCCAATTGCAGCGGGGGGAGCGCCATTAGCCGGCCAGTTTGAGATTTGGATTGGCACCGGTGCTCAATGAGTTTGGCCCATCTTTGCGTAGGCGAAACCAGCCCGCCGATGCAATCATCGCCGCGTTATCGGTGCACATCGACATACTCGGTAACACTAAGTGCACCTGCTCGGTTTCGCACATGGTCGTCATCTCGTGACGCAATAGAGAGTTGGCCGCCACGCCTCCCCCTATTGCAACTGTCTTGGCCCCGATTTGTTTCGCCGCTCGTTGCGCTTTAGTCACCAACACCTCGACGCTGGCCGCTTGAAACGAAGCGGCCACATCGGCCGTCGATACCGACGGATGTTTGCGCACGTGGTTGATCACCGCCGTTTTGAGACCGCTGAACGATACGTCCAAACCGTCGTGCAACATCGCACGGGGAAATTCGATAGCGGTGGCGGAGCCACTGCGAGCGAGCGCATCAATTGCCGGTCCACCCGGATAGCCGAGCCCAAGGAATCGGGCCACCTTGTCAAAGGCTTCTCCGGCCGCGTCGTCGATTGTCTGTCCGATGATGCTGTAATCGCCATGCCCGCGCATGTCGACAAACAAGGTATTGCCGCCGGATACAAGCACAACAAGCATTGGGAACTCGACCGAAGAATCGTCGAGCAATGCGGCGTACAAGTGTGCTTCGAGGTGGTTGACGCCGACAAATGGTTTGTTCAAAGCGAGGGCCATCGCTTTTCCCGCCGACACGCCGACGAGCAAGGCTCCAATGAGTCCGGGTCCAACGGTTGCCGCGATTGCGTCGATTCGCTCGATCGGGACACCAGATTTGTCGATGGCCCTGGCGATGACTGGGGTCAAAGCCTCAACATGGGCCCGGCTGGCGATCTCTGGAACTACCCCACCAAATCGAGCATGGATCTCCAATTGTGACGAAACGACGGACGACAACACATCGTTGCCGCCCATGACCACGGCCGCCGCGGTTTCGTCGCAACTCGTTTCGATTCCCAGCACGACGGTTGTCTCGTCAACAATCATGTTCGTGTGCCTTCGATTGCACTTAGCCGCCAGGCAAACTCGTCGCTTTGGATATTCTGGCACCACATGACGATGGCGTCGTCAGTGTTTTCGTAATACTTCTTGCGCACGCCTGCCGGGGCAAAACCAAATCGTCGGTACAGTTCCTGAGCCGCCTCGTTCGTGTGGCGAACCTCAAGCGTGAGCGCCTTGAATTTGCGTGCGCGTGCCACCCAAGCCAACTCAAGGAGAAGCTCGGTGGCCACGCCGCGATGATGCCACTCGGGACTCACGGCGAGATTGGTGATGTGAGCGTCATCGGCTGCAAATAACAATCCTCCATAGCCGACTAATTCTGCACCTACATGGGCGACGAGGTAGTAGCGATGCTTCTGATTCATCATCGCAATTTCCTCTTCGAAAACTTTTGCCGACCACGGTCGTGGATACACCCGTTGCTCAATCGACATTACGTCGCGAATGTGTCGACGCTGCAGGAGGGAAATGACTAAATGTGGCGCACCATCGATGCTCGTAACTGGGTTTACAGAGCGACCCAACAATCGATCAAGGATGCTCACGACGCACTCCTCATCGACCAATTGATCTGTGCGTCCGGTTGACGAAGATACAGCGGCGTCAGCTGATCGGCGGTCTGCCACTGTTCGTTAACGGCCAGACGATGAGCCATCGACACAATGGTTGATGCGCTTGGTCGCGACAATCGCAGATCGGCAAATTCGATTGCAAGGTTTGAGTTCTCAAGAGACTCGACAATTTCAATTTGATAGCGCAGTGCGCCGTTGCCGACGAAGAGCGCCGGCTGCGAACGTTCGACAACATCCATGACTAATTCGGCGACAGGGCCAACGGTCGGCTTGAGAACCTGAGTGAGTTCAGTGCCAATGTTCCGATGCATCGACCAATAGACCTCGTGGCGCCGCGCATCTATGACCGAGACAACAACCGAGTCTGTAGCCGTGGCCGCGGCAGCCAGCACATCGAGTGAGCACATTCCGATTATCGGCAGATCGAGGCTGAACGCAATGGCCTTGGCCGAAGCAATTCCCACCCGCATGCCCGTGAATAGACCTGGGCCGATGTCAACGGCAATCGCCCCAAGTTCGGCAAAACCAACGTCCGCCTGTTGGCAAACAAATGAAATCATCGGAGTCAACGCCTCGCAATGTTGTCGATCGCTGACCACCTCGCTGCTGGCCAACACACGAGTTCCGTCGCCTACAGCAACGCTCACAGAGTCCGTCGCGGTGTCGATCGCCAGGATGATCATTTCTTCGCCCAGGGCTCAAGTGCGGCAACTAATTTTGACCATCTTGTGGTCCACTGCCCGCCACGAGATTTGACTTCAAAGGTTCGTTCTTCAGCCGAAGCCGCAGCCGAATAATTGATCGACACAATCAAGGCTTCGCCGAGCGCCTCACCGGCTACGTCACCCCATTCGACAATGACAATTCCACCCTGAACCGCTAGTTCATCTAGCCCAAGTTCGGCCAACTCTCCCGTGCGGTCGAGGCGATAGAGATCCGCGTGATGAAGCGGAAGTCGACCACCTACATAACTGTGCACAAGATTGAACGTAGGTGAGGTAATTGGTTCGCTGACTCCCAGTTCTTGACCAAATGCTTTCGTGAACAGCGTCTTGCCCGAGCCCAATTCACCGGCGAGCACGATCTGATCGCTTGGGCGAACAAGTTTGGCTACGGCACCGGCTATCTGGCGCGTCTCGGAGGGTTCGCGGGAATGGAGATAGATCGACGTCATTTAATGCGCCGATCGAACATAGTTGCGCGGTACACGAGCGCTGATTCCGCACACGATGTCGTAACCAATCGAATCGACATGACGGGCAATTTCGTTTGCCGAAATGTGCTCCGCACCTTGCCGTCCGATAAGCACAGCCTCAGCGCCAATCGCGATTTCCTCTTGACCGCAGTCGATCATCATCTGATCCATCGTCACGACTCCGGCAATGCGTCGACGCCGACCGGCGATCAGCACCTCACCTGCCGCCCACAACTGGCGAGGAACGCCATCCGCGTAGCCAATGGGCAGCGTGGCAATGCAGGTTCGCGCGGCCAGCGGACGTTTCAAGCCGTATGAAACTCCTTCTCCGGCCTCGACCCACCGCACATGTGAAACCCGTGCGCGTAACGAGAGCACCGGCTCGAGTGCCACTTCTGATGGCGACCCAAATGAATCCGTTTCAGCATTTGTCGCAATTCCGTACATCGCGATGCCGATACGCGCGATCGTCGACCGTGTATCAAGCCGCCGTATCGCCGCGGCCGAATTCGAGGTGTGAGTCATCGCGGGAGTGATTCCAATTTGTTTCAGTTGGTCAACTATGTGAAAGAACCGTTCGTATTGAAGTGAAGTCGCGGGGTGACCATCCAGATCGGCGGTGGCGAAATGGGTATACACGCCTTCCAATCGCAATGAAGGCTCGGCTTCTATTTGTTGTGCCAGCTTCACTGCGTTATCTAGAGATGCACCAACGCGGTGCATCCCCGTGTCGACCTTTAGATGAACGTTGGTGACTACTCCGCGATCGCGCGCGACATGGGCAAACTGGGCAATGGTTTCTGCGTTGTACAGGGTCGCCGTTAGTCGATGATCGATCATCGCCAAGTGTTGCGAACTTGGCTGCTCACTCATTACCAAGATTGGTACGTCTATTTGGGCATCCCGAAGTTCAATTCCTTCGTCTACTATGGCGACACATAGTCCCTTGGCGCCACCGTCGATGGCGGTCGTCGCTACCGGAACCGCGCCATGTCCGTATCCATTTGCCTTAACTACGGCCCACAGTTGTTGAGGGTGCACATGTGTGCAAAGCGTTCGAACATTGCGCTCCAACGCGGCGAGATCAATGTCCGCCCACGCCCAACGCTGTGCGGTCATGCCGCGGCGACAACGGCGACGGCAACATGCCCCGTGTGGGAAAGCGAAACAAACCAGTTGGCGATTCCCTTTGCCCTTGCCAGTTCATGTGCGCGACCGGTGACGAGCAAAACCGGCTCGCCCGAATCTTGGCGCTCGATTGACACGTCGTGTAGATCGATCGCGCCGATTCCGACGCCGAGAACCTTCATCGTTGCTTCGCGCGCAGCGAATCGGGCCGCAAGGCTCGCGGCCTGATCCATTTTCGAACTCAGTTCGCTAATTTCGCTTGAGGTAAACACTCTCGTTCGAATTGCGGGTGTGCGCTCGAGAACCTTGCGGAAGCGATCAACATCGACAACGTCGATTCCAAGACCCAACATAAAGGAACCTATGCGCGCCAGTGATCGGCCATATCGCTGATCGGCAGGATCAGCAAGTCAGCGACGGACACCTCGGCCAGGCGATCCTCGCGGAACGAGCCCTCGGTTTCAGTCACCCAGTCAACAAGTCGCGTGTAACGATCGTCATATCCCTGCAACACATTGCGCATCGTCGCGGCCGGCAGGCGATCATGAAAGAGCACGTGCAACAAGGTGATCCCCGTCGTCACAGAACCCTTGACTTCTGGCACGAAAATAACGGTTCGCGCGTCGCGGCGACCACGCGCCACCAATACCTCTTGCTCGCTTGCCACACGATTTTTGGTTCCCACGAGCGAACTATTGCGATCGACTCTGGATTCGAGTTGGCGCGAGATTCCCCCGCGATCAACGATGCTTACCGATGCGGTGCGAGCCTTGGCGTCGCCTTCGATGCGATATCGGGTGAATCCGACAACCGACGAAACCGCGGCATCGAGGTCTGCGATTACCTTCAGTGTTCGATACGACAGGCGATCCCTTGAAACACCTGACTTGAGCACGTATTGGACGAGCGCGCGATCGAGCAAGCCTTCGTCGCTTCGCGAAATTCCAACGGTCACCGTCTTGGCCTGGTGCTTGATCGCGTCGACCGGTCTGGTGAGTTCGTCGATTGATCGGGTCAACGCGGATGTGACGTCATCGAGGAGTGCCTCTGGTGTTCCAACCTTGCCGGAGTCGTGCTGATAAGCCTGTAACGGATCACCGGACATGACATCTCGGAGCATTGTCACAACCTTGACCGCAGTTGAGGCCTCGAGATTGCCGTCATAATTTCCGGTGGTTAAGGCATCGAAGAATCGCCCGGCCGGCAGACCGATATCGGCGCGAACCTTTAGCAGTAGGCGACTTCCCACCCCGCCTAATTCGACGGCGTGTTCGATCACCTCGCGGGCCTCGCGCAACGGCCTGGCAAGTGAATCGATGGCCAGCGCAGATTCGTATCCGAAAATATGCCCAACCATGACGCTCAGGATGAAGGCCATTCGGGGATCTACTTGAGGTACGGCGATAACGGCGGCGGCTGCATCGAAGCGCTGTTCGCCTTCCGTGGCAATGACAATCGGCAGCGCCTTGTGGGCACGATAAATTGCGATTTCCTTCGCCACATCGGTGGCGTTACCTTCCATAAGTCCCGTGGCGCAGACGATGATCAAAGGTTCACAGGACAGGTCAATATGTTTTTTGTCTTCCGTTATGTCGCATGAAATCGACTTGTAACACAGTTCGGAAAGTTTGATTCGTACTTCCTCTGCGGCAACCGCATTGAATCCGTTGCCAACAACCGTCCAGTAGCGGCGAGCCGGAGCAAATTGGTGCGCAGCATCGGCGATCTGTGGTCGCAGGGCGAGCACTTTGCTCAATGCTTCGGGGATCGTGCGCAAGGCGGTGAGCAAACTATGACGCTCTTCGTCGCTTCCGCTACCCATCGCCGCGGAAAATGCGCAGGCCAGAATTGCACCGGCCGCGACCTGCGAGTAAAAGGCCTTCGTGCTGGCCACACTCATCTCCACGTCGCGACCGTCCGATGTATACAGCACGCCGTCGGCCTTGGCGGCGAGTTCGCTTCCTCTCCGATTGACAATGGCGATGACCGAGGCTCCCCTGGCGCGGGCAAGATCGACGGTTCGATTGGTGTCTGTCGTAGTTCCGCTTTGGGAAATGGCGACAATCAATGTGTCTGACATGTCGAGGCCGAGTTGAAAACCGGACAATTCGGTAGCCGGCAAGGCATCGACCAGAACGTTGCGATCGGTGAGCGTGCGCAGAATTTGGGCGAGACTCTGCCCTGCGATGGCGGCCGTGCCTTGGCCGATGATTCGAATTCGACCAAAGCTTCGCTTAACCAGTTTGTCCATCACATCTTGGGGAATGACCGACGTATCGAGTGATGCGCGTAACACGCCGTCGAGTTCTACGATCTTGCCCCGTAATGTTTTGCGAAAGCTTTGTGGAGCCTCATTCATTTCTTTCAGGAAGAAGTGTTTATGTGGGCCACGGTCGATGTCCCGGGTTGTGACTTCTGCACGAATGACATCGGTTTCGCCCAATGCAATTCCTTTGCCGCCATATGTCATCAGCCGAACGCCAGCGAGTTCACCTGCAAGGTCTCCATCGAGGGTCACGATTTGTCCCCGACTCGCTGGGACACCTTCGTCTGTCGGAGTCTCCCCATCCATGCGGATATAGTCCATCGTCTCTTCCACTACGCCATATGGCTCGCTGGCGACAATGAATCGATCTTCTGCAAGACCGACGTAGAGTCCCTGACCGCTTCCGCGCAATGCGAGCAAGATGCTGTTTGGTTGTTCGGCACACGCCGCGGCAATGGCGACAGATCCTTCAAATGTCGTGACGGTTGCTCTGAATGCTTCGGTGAGATCTCCAGATGCGGCGAAATTTCGCGAAATCATCGCGGGAATAACTTTTGCATCTGTCGTTATCGGTTCAGCAAATTTTAAATCGTTGCCGACCCTGATATCGGCGTGGTTGTCGACGTCGCCGTTCAACGCGGCTACGACGTATGGCGAATCGCCAAGTGCCTTCAGTTCGTCGCTGTTAACGGGATGGGCGTTCGGTTCGGAAATGATGCCAACACTTGCCCATCGCGTGTGGCCGAGGACTGCGACCCGACTCCCTGGCTGACTGAGAAGCATGCGCAACAATTCATCGTCCACGACTTCACTGCGCATGACCCGCGTGTTGTCGCCGAGTTCGCCGATTTCGGCCGCCGCCTTGTACACAAATGACCATGCTCGGGTGTCGCTGTGCCCGACTCGCACGGATCCGGAACCAAATAATTCGTCATCCAGTCGATCTATAAGTAGAGGCGCAATGCGACTGTCAGTTGGCGACATCCCGTGACCCCAGACCATGAGATGCACGCCTGCCGAGTCGCGGCCACGGACCTCCATCCGATCGATCGCCGAAAATGTCTGCTGGATCGCGTAGTACGCGCAACGGGCACTCGAGATGGCGTCTTTCCCGGCGAGCGCATCGACAGCCCTGGCGGTGCGTAGGCGATCGTTTCGTAGCGACCACGCGGCATCGCGCAATGCAATGATTTCGTTGCTGCTGCGCTCGAATTGTGCCGCAGTCGTACCGACCAGCGCTTCCAGCGAATTCTCAGCTGCGGCGGCGATTGACTCGAGTTGATCGACCCTGGCAATGATTCCGGCCGCCAATTCAAGATTGTAAGCAAGTGCAATTTGGCCGGCATCTCCTCGGAGGGCGGTGTCGACGTTTTGAACCAACTCGGCCGACTTGTGAATATCGCCGGCGATTGCAGCCGCAACCGAGGCATCAAGCTGGGCTATTAAATCCGCCGACTTTGGCACCGAACGTTTGGTTGGACGAGTGACTACACAAACGATCCCGCACATGATGTCTAGGCTACCGATCCTCGTTAACCAAGGCGTTGGGCCACAATTTTTGCCAGACGATCGGCTATTTCACGCGCACGTTCCGCCGATTCTGCTTCGACCATTACTCTGACGACCGATTCTGTTCCGCTTGATCGAATCAAAACTCTCCCACCGCTACCGAGCTCAACTTTGGCTTCGCCAATCTCGTTGGCGAGCGCAGCACCTACATCTATTCCTTTGCGTGCAACTTTCACATTGAGTAATACCTGGGGGAAGCTGGTCATTGCCGTCGTCGCAAGTTGCTGAAGTGGTTTGCCAGCGCGGCGAATCATGTCGGCAAGTAAAACTCCGGCGAGCAAACCGTCTCCTGTTGTGGCGTGGGAGCGATAGATGATGTGTCCGCTTTGCTCTCCACCTAACACGTAGCCATGTGCATCCAACTCGGCTAAGACGTTCCTATCTCCAACCGGCGTCGTCACCACTCGTATGTTTCCATCGGCCATCGCCCGATGGAAACCGATGTTTGTCATTTCCGTGACGACGACCGTGTTGTGGACGAGTTGATCAGTCGAACGAAGATCGTTAGCGGCGAGTGCAATCAGATGATCTCCATCGACAATGTTGCCGGCATGATCGACGGCGATGACCCGATCGCCGTCGCCGTCAAACGCGAGACCAAAATCTCCAAGATGGAGGCGAACGGCGTCACGCACGACGTCGGGGAACGTGGCCCCACAATTGGCATTGATATTGCGACCGTCCGGCTCATCGTTGATGACGGTGACCGTTGCCCCGCACGTGCCAAAAACGTCGCCGGCCACATCGGACATTGCACCGTTGGCGCAGTCCAACACAATGTGCATACCCTTAAATGCAAGATGTGGAACCAGATCGACGATGTGCTTGGCGTAGGTGGCTAGCAACTCCGAAGTTTCGGGCGACGAAAATCGCTCAAAATTGCCCGACTGAGGAGACGCAAGTGAGTGATCCACAGCGAGTTGCGATTCGATTGCAAGTTCTTGGGGCCTAGTTAATTTCAAACCACCGAGAGCAAAGATCTTGATGCCGTTGTCTTGATACTCGTTGTGCGAAGCGGTGACGGCAACACCGGCCCAACCGCGCTCGGCCGCCACAGCGGCAATTGCCGGCGTCGGGGCGACACCAATTGAGTGAACCGTTGCCCCTGCGAGATGGCAGCCAGAAGTAAATGCAGATTCCAACCGTTGGCCAGATTCGCGGGTGTCGCGGCCAATGACGACATCGCTCAGAGAAAGAACTTTGGTTGTAGCAAAACCGAGTGCAAATACATCGGTTTCGGTTAGTTCGCTAAATGCTCTACCCCGAACACCATCAGTTCCAAATTGAAGCATCGTAAAAACGATCTTCGGGAATTAACGCTTGGTGTACTGCGGTGCCTTGCGGGCCTTCTTCAGGCCGTACTTCTTACTTTCCTTCTTGCGCGAATCGCGAGTGAGCAAACCGGCCTTGCGTAATGCGGCACGCCTGTCTGGATCAAGTTCGAGCAGCGAGCGAGCAATTGCCATGCGTAACGCTCCCGCCTGACCGGCAATTCCACCGCCCTGAATATCGCAGTCGACGTCGTATGCGGTTTCGACACCCGCGAGATGGAGTGCCTCGCTGGCCAACATGCGTTGCACTTCACTTGGAAAGTATTCGGCAAATTCTCGACCGTTTACCGTGACCTTGCCGGTACCCGGACGAAGACGAGCGCGGGCGACGGCTTCTTTGCGTCGTCCTGTTGTCTGAGTTAGCGGCTTAGTACCCACGATGACTCCTTAAGGTTTGAAAATTAGATAAATATTTTTGGGCTCAGCGCGATTTCGCGTCTGGCAAATTGAGAACAATCGGATTTTGCGCTTCATGACCATGCTCTGGGCCAGAGTGCACTTTGAGTTTCTTGATCATCTGACGACCGAGTGGACCTTTTGGCAACATTCCACGAATCGATCGACGAATCGCATCCTCCGGTTTGCGACGTAGCAATCGGCCGTAGGTTTCGCTGCGCAAGCCGCCCGGGTATCCGCTGTAGTCGTAAACGAGTTCCTGATCCGCCTTTTGCCGAGTGAGCACAATCTTTGAGGCATTAATGACTACCACGTGATCGCCTGAATCAATGTTGGGCATGAACGTTGGCTTGTGCTTGCCGCGCAAAATATTGGCGACCTCTGTGCACATACGACCAAGCACCAAGCCATCCGCATCGACGAGATGCCATTGGCGCTCAATTTCGCTGGCTTTTGGTGAGTATGTACGCATGGCTTTTTAAGGATACGGCTGTGTTTGAGCCATTCCCACATCAACGGCCACTTCGTATCCCACCTTCCACAGGCACAAACCATGTGGTGGGGCGACGGGAGCCGCCTGCGATCGTTCACCGGCGACAACTAATCCACGCATGTCGCTTGGGGGTCGCTTTCCCAGCCCGATCTCAATGAATACTCCGACAAGAGACCGCACCATTTGGTGACAGAACGCGTTGCCGCGGATATCGAAGCGCAAAATCTCGTCATCCAATTCTCTCCACTGGGCGCTGATCACGATTCGTCGCATTGAATGCTCAAAGTTGTGATCATCGTCGGACTTGGGGCGGCGACAGAATGCCGAAAAATCGTTCTCCCCCATAATCGCATCACAGGCAAGTTGCATCGAACGTATCTTCAACGGTGATGTGATGTGCCATGAAGTTGTCGCCAAAAATGGGTTCGGCACCGGTGAATTCAATACGCTGTACCGATACTCCCGCCACAGTGCGGAATATCTGGCATGAAAGTCTTCGGCAGCCCAGGTTGCATCCCGAACTACCACAGAAGGCCCGCACATTGAATTCAATTGTTTTACCAATACTTCCAAGTTGGTGCGATCAGGAAGGTCTGCGCTTACCACTTGCCCAAACGCGTGAACTCCTGCATCCGTCCGACCCGCCGGTGTGAGTTTCACCGGCACCTGCATGATTTGGGCAAGTGCGCCTTCCAATGTGGAGGCCACCGTTTGTACGCCGGGATTTAACGCAAAACCGTGGAAGTCGTCACCCTTGTAGGAAATGAGGAGACGTGCTCGCCGAGTTACAAATTTCGGTTTGACCACCGACATCTCAAGCCGAGGTCGCTTGTCGACTTAGACCAGTTCGATTCGAGCCATAGGAGCATTGTCGCCATGGCGTGGACCGATCTTGAGGATTCGAATGTAACCGCCGTTGCGTTCGATGTACCTTGGCGCGACCACATTGACCAACTTGTTCGTCATTTCCTTGTCGTTGAGATAACCCTGAATTTGACGAATGCGGTGAATCCGCATCAGCCCCGTGTCTTGGGCTTTCTTCGCCTTGGTAATCAGTTTCTCGGCAATGGGACGCAATGCCTTTGCCTTTGCTTCGGTCGTGACAATTCCCTCCGCGGCGAATAATGACGCGGCCATATTGGCCATCATCAATCGCTGGTGGTGGGCGCTACCGCCAAAACTTCGTGAACGTCGTGGTGTTGCTGGCATGATCAGACACGCAACGACAAGCCGCGCTCGTCGAGTTTCTGTTTGATTTCATCGAGGCTCTTCTGACCGAAGTTTGTGATGTTGAGCAGATCCTCTTCGCTGCGAATGAGTAGCTCGCCGATCGTGTTCACTTGGGCGCGCTTCAGGCAGTTGCGTGGACGCTCCGACAGGTCGAGATCCTCGATGCTGAGATCGAGATCTGGCGATCCGGCACCCGAGCCAATGACCTCGCCAAGTTCCAGAGCCATCGGCTCGTCGCTCAGTGTGGCAACCAGATCAACGAGTGATCGCAATGTCGCGCCGGCAGAGGCAAGTGACTCGCGCGGTGTGATCGATCCGTCGGTCTCGATATCGAGAACGATCTTGTCGTAATTAGTCGACTGCTCGACTCGAGTTGGTTCGACCGTAAACGTGCAGCGTCGAACAGGGGAAAATAGCGCATCGATCGGTACGACACCGATGATCTTGCGGGTTTCCCGATCGCACGACAGATACCCCTTGCCGCGCTCGATGGTCAGGTCGATAACGAGACGACCCTTTGCCGACAAGGTGGCGATGTGTTGGGACTTGTTCAGAATTTCAATTTCACTAGGCAGACGAATGTCGCCTGCCGTGACTTCCGCCGGTCCCTTGATATCGACGCTGACTACAACCGGGTCGTCCGATGTTGAAACAACAACGATGTCTTTGAGGTTGAGGATGATTTCGGTGACATCCTCCGTAACGCCTTCAATTGTGGCGAATTCGTGTAGTGCAGACTCGAATTTCACCGTGGTGATTGCGCTACCAGGAATAGAGGAAAGCAGCATTCGGCGGAGCGAGTTTCCAATTGTGTGGCCGAGGCCCGGCTCAAGAGGACCGATCGAAAATTTCTGGCGATTGTTCTCTTCGATACCGATCGCATCGACTGTTGGGCGTTGAATAACGAGCATGTGGGGTCTCCTGTTACCAGTTCTTTTCGGGGGTTACTTCGAGTAAAGCTCAACAATGAGTTGTTCACGGACGGGAACATCGATGTGTTCACGCTGTGGCAACTCACGAACGGTGATTTGCTTGCCGCCTTCGGCCGCATCTATCCAGCCAACCATTCGACGGTCAAGCGTGTCGATGTTGTGCTGAATGACGATCATGTTCTTCGCCTTATCCGACAACGTGATGACCTGACCTCGGCTGACGGAGTAGGACGCAATATTCACGCGCTTGCCATCTACAAGGACAAGTCCATGACTGACAAACTGACGGGCTTGGGGCCGTGTGCTCGCCCACCCCGCGCGGTAAACGACATTGTCAAGGCGCAACTCGAGAAGCCGAAGCAGGTTTTCACCAGTTGGGCCCGTGAGTCGGACGGAGTCTTCATACATTTTGCGGAACTGACGCTCGAGGACTCCGTAGATGTACTTTGCCTTCTGCTTTTCCTGCAACTGCAAAAGATATTCGCTGCCAGCGCCACGACGACGGGTGCGACCGTGTGTGCCAGGAGGGAATGGTCGTCGCTCGAGGGCCTTGCTTCCCTTTGAGTTTTCAAAGACGTTGATTCCAAGTCGGCGCGAGATGCGTACCTTTGGTCCTGTGTAGCGAGCCACGGCTATGGCCTCTTTCGCTTGGACAGACGACAACCGTTGTGTGGAACCGGAGTGACGTCTTTGATTCCCGACACTTCGATGCCAAGGTTCTGAATCGAACGCAGTGCAGTGTCGCGTCCCGAACCTGGACCCTTGACATGCACTTCTGCGCGACGCAATCCCTGATCCATCGCCGCGCGACCGGCCTTTTCGGCGGCCATCTGCGCGGCAAACGGAGTCGACTTGCGCGAACCGGAAAATCCAACACCTCCGGAGGATGCCCAGGCAATGACGTTTCCCTCGACATCGGTGATCGAAACGATCGTGTTGTTAAACGAACTCTTGATATGTACGACACCATTGGTGACGTTCTTGCGATCGCGCTTGCGCGGACGACGTGTACCAGCAACTTTGGCCATGATTACTTCCTCACCGCCATCTTCTTGTTGGCAACAGTCTTCTTTGGGCCCTTTCGGGTACGAGCGTTGGTGTGGGTGCGCTGGCCTCGAACCGGCAGGCCCTTGCGGTGCCGCGTGCCCTGGTAACTACCGATTTCGACTTTGCGTTTGATATCGGTCTGCACATCGCGACGACGATCACCTTCGACGGACAACTTGTTTTCGATGTACGTGCGAATCTTGTTCACTTCGGAGTCCGTCAAGTTGCGCACTCGAGTGTCCGGATTGAGATCTAGCTCTTTACACATCTTGATCGACGTGGAGCGACCGATGCCAAAAATATAAGTAAGCGCTATCTCGAGGCGCTTCTCGCGCGGAATGTCGACTCCTGAAATTCGTGCCATGATCAGCCTTGTCGTTGCTTGTGTCGTGGGTTCTCGCAGATCACCATGACGCGGCGGTGCCGACGGATGACCTTGCACTTCTCGCAAATTTTTTTGACGCTTGGTTTTACTTTCACTTGCTGGCCTCGTACATCTTTATTAATTAGGTGATTATTTAAATCTGTAGGTAATGCGTCCTCTAGTGAGGTCGTATGGTGTGAGCTCAACTTGCACCTTGTCGCCCGGCAAAATACGTATGTAATTCATGCGCATCTTCCCGGAAATATGGGCTAAAACTGTGTGTCCGTTTTCGAGTTCCACCCGAAACATTGCATTAGGTAAAGATTCTGTGATCTTGCCTTCCAGCACAATTGCATCTTCTTTATTCTTCGGCAGGGTTTTCTCCTCAAACGAACTCACCGCCATATAGGTGAAAAACGCTCCTAAAGGCGAAGAGTTATGCTACCGCCGACATCGGGTGGCCCAAAACCCCTACCCGCCTATCTCCAGGCGTCTACAACGGCTATAAGTTTGGCAAAGACGTCATCCTGGCTACCGAGCCCGTCAACAACGACCAATTTGGCATTTTTAAGGTAATAACTGACGAGCGGCGCGGTGATCTCGTCGTATATATCGAGTCGATGGTTGATCGCTTCGGGCGTATCATCGTCGCGCTGGTGAACGATGCCACCGCAGTTTTGGCAATTCCACGGGTTTGGATCATCTCCATTGGAGACGTAGTTGGCGTCACATTGTTGACATGTTCGTCGTGCCGAAAGTCGCTTGAGCACGACATCGCGCCCAACTTCGAGATTGATGGCAACATTCACCGGTCGAACCTCTGTGATCTCATCGAAGGCCTCGGCCTGGGCGAGCGTGCGCGGGAAACCATCGAGTACGTAGCCATTGATTCGTGCGTCGGCCTCGCCAATCCGACCTTGCACAAGTGAGACCATCAGATCGTCATCGACCAGACGGCCCTCGTCGATCACCTTCTTGACCTGTCGCCCTACAACTGTTCCTTGACGGACTGCATTGCGCAAAATTTCGCCTGTCGAAATATGCGGTATCCCGTAATGTGCCGCAACACGTTTACATTGTGTCCCCTTGCCTGCGCCCTGACGACCAAGCATGATGACGCGCACTCCATAAGGCATGAATTCAATACTCCTCGTGAACTTCTTGGTGACGTTCCTAAATCGGAATCGTCACTTCAAGAAACCCTCGTAGTTTCGCTGCATAAGTTGGCTATCGATCTGACGCATGAGTTCAAGGGCGACGCCCACCGCAATCAACACGGTTGTACCGGCAAATGGGAACGACTGAACATCTCCTACCCACAAAATGACGTATGGCAAGACCGCAATAAAGGCGACGAACAGTGCACCCGGCAAGGTAATTCGATTCACCGTCTTGGCCAAGAAAGATTCGGTTTGCGGTCCTGGACGAATTCCAGGAATGAATCCGCCTTGCTTGCGCAATTGATCGGCCTGGCGTATTGGATCGAATGCAATCGAGTTATAAAAATATGCAAAGGCAATGATCAGCAAGAAGAAGATGGAGATGTACAAGAGGTTCTGACTATTGACGAGGTAATCGTTGACAAACCCCGCAATGGACCCGCGCCAACCCTGGCCACTGCCCAACATGTTCGACATCAACACCGGTAGGAGCAGTACGGAACTAGCAAAGATAATCGGCACAACTCCGGCTTGGTTTACCTTCAGTGGAATGTATGTGTTTTGGCCGCCGTACATTTTGCGGCCAACCACGCGTTTAGCAAATTGCACAGGTATCCGCCGCTGGCCGAGTTCAACTCGCACCACCGCCACGAGTATTCCGATCGACACCGAGACCAGGATGGCGAAGACGACAATTTTCTTGTTCTGCAACAACGAGTAGTAGCCGTATGGCAAATTGCTGACAACCGAAGCAAAGATGAGCATCGACATGCCATTGCCGATTCCCCGTTGACTAATTAGTTCACCAATCCACATCAGCAATGCCGTACCGGCAACGAGCGATGGGATCACGATCAGGGCTCTTGGCATAAACGGATTGAGCAACACAACGTCTGGCGCTCGATTGGCCGCTCCAAAGAAGGCCGACCCTCTGCCTTGACCGAAGATGAATGTCAAACCTGCGCCCTGCAAAATGGCAATTCCGATTGCCACATAACGTGTCCATTGGGTAATCTTTCGCTGACCAACGGCGCCTTCCTGTTGCCATTGTTCAAGTTTTGGAATGACGACGCCCAATACCTGCATGATGATGCTCGCCGTGATGTACGGCATGATGCCGAGGGCAAAAATTGAGAAGCTACCGAATGCTCCTCCGGAAAAGAGATTGAGGAATCCGAGAGCACCCTGAGACTGAGATGCCTCGCGAAGTTGCTTGACCGCCTGCGCATCAATTCCGGGCACCCGCAGGGATGCGCCGAAGCGATACAACAGAATCATCGCCAAGGTGAACAAGATTTTGTTGCGAAGGTCAACAACCTTGAAGATGTTCTTCACATTCGACAACATCTTGGCTCCTCCTCTCTCTGTAATTCGCCGAGGTACAAATCGCTGGGCTGTGGCCTAACTAGGCACAGTACTAGCGGTTTGTAAATTGGCTTCCCTTAGCCGCCGGGCGTACGCCCTTGAACGGCAACGGCACAATGGTCACGCTGCCACCTGCAGCAATAATTGCCTGTTCGGCAGATTTGGAAACGGCGTGCGCCGAAACCTTCACCGCCGTTTTGATTTTTCCACGCCCGAGCACTTTTACAAGCTTGCCCTTATGCGATGCACTTCTCTGCACCAAGATCGCTGGTGTTACTTCGTCGACTCCAAGCGCCTCGATCACATCGAGGTTGACCGCGTAATACTCAATGCGGAACGGGTTGTTGAAGCCCTTCAATTTTGGAACGCGTTGCTTGAGGGGCATCTGTCCGCCTTCGAATCCACGACCGACGGTGTTACGTGCGTATTGACCCTTGGTTCCTCGACCGGCGGTCTTGCCGCCTTTTCCACCAATACCCCGACCGACGCGCTTTGGTTTCTTGGTTGAGCCCCTTGTTGGGCGAAGTTCGTCGACACGCATGACTATTTGCCTTCCTTAATTTCAATGAGATGTGGAACGCGGGCGATCATTCCACGTATTTCCGGCCGATCGGGAACGGTATTGGTGTGCCCGATGCGACGCAACCCAAGCGCACGTAAAGTTGCCCGTGTCTTTGGCTTGCCGCCGATTTCGGAACGAACCTGCGTCACCGTGATAGTCGGACCCTTTGGTGCAACCTTCTTGCGGCGCACAACTTTGGTCGACGTGTTACCCGAGGCCAACTTGGCCGACGCCGCGGCAGCGCGCTTTTCGGCGCTCACCTTCATCGCTTTTGGTTTGCGATCGCGAGTGGTACGACCAGGTTTTTTGAATGCAGCCATCAATAGTTCCTAACTCGACTTCTTGCGCTCGTTGTAGGCGCGGAGCAAGGCCTTTGGCACAAACGACTCCGCGGGAATCCCGCGACGACGAGCGACCTCATCGGGGCGTTGCAACGAACGTAGACCATTGATTGTCGCTCGAGCGACGTTGATTGAGTTTGACGAACCGAGTGACTTGGCGAGCACATCGTGAATGCCGGCCTCCTCGAGAATGATTCTGGCCGCGCCGCCGGCGATGACTCCGGTACCTGGAGCGGCTGGTTTCAACAACACGCGACCCGCACCATTTACTCCGATGACTTCGTGGGTAATCGTCGAGCCGGTCAGAGGCACGTTGAACACGTTGCGCTTTGCCTCTTCCGTTCCTTTTTGAATCGCCAATGGAACTTCTTTGGCCTTGCCGTAGCCGAGCCCGACTCGCCCATCGCCATCGCCAACTACAACCAGTGCGGTGAATGAAAATCGACGACCGCCCTTGACAACCTTGGCGACGCGATTGATGTGTACCACTCGCGATTCGCGAAGAGTGCCCGGCTCTGGTGCCGGACGCGTTTGTGTTTTCTCACTCATTTAGAACTCCAACCCTGCTTTTCGAGCAGCGTCTGCTGCGGCGGCTACGCGACCGTGATACAAGAAACCACCACGGTCATAAACAACTTCCTTTATCCCGGCGTCCTTTGCTCTCTTAGCGATAAGCATTCCAATGCGCTCGGCCGCCTCGACCGTGGAACCGGATCCAAGCTTTCGCTGATCTGGTTCCACTGTCGATGCAGAGGCAAGCGTTCGACCTTCTTGATCATCAATCACTTGGATCGAAATGTGCTTATTGCTCCGGTACACGGCCAAGCGAGGGCGCTCGGTTGTGCCGGAAATCTTCTTGCGCACCCTGCGATGACGACGCAATCGTCCGCTGTGCCTTTGGCTTGATGTTGTTTTCATGACCGTGAAATCTCCTGGTTACTTCTTGCCGGTTTTGCCTGCTTTGCGCAGGACCTTCTCATCGATGTACCGAACACCCTTGCCCTTGTATGGCTCCGGCTTGCGAATCTCGCGAATATCTGCCGCGACCTGACCGACCACTTCCTTGTCCGGTCCCTTAATAATGATTCGGGTTTGAACCGGAACCTCAAAGGTGATTCCTGCCGGAGCGTTGACCAAAACCGGATGCGAGAAGCCAAGGGCGAGCCTCAATTTATTGGCACCTTGTGCTTCGGCGCGAAAGCCGACCCCAATGATGTCGAGTTCCTTGGTATAGCCCTCGGTGACTCCATGCACCATATTGGCGATGAGCGAACGAACCAACCCGTGCCTGGCACGTGCTTCGCGCTCGTCGTTATCTCGCGACACAACAATTTTGTCGTCTTTTTTACTAAGTGAAACGCCAACGGGAACGACGCGATTGAGCGTGCCCTTTGGACCCTTCACCGTAATGCTTGAACCAGCGATGGTGACATCCACCCCCGACGGGATGGTGACAGGTTGCTGACCGATTCGTGACATATGGACTCCCTTTAGATTCTTCCGCTTACCAAACGAAGCACATGACTTCGCCACCGACTTTGCGCCTACGCGCCTCACGGTCGGTCATCAGTCCTTGACTCGTTGATAAAACTGCAACACCTAAACCGCCAAGTACTCGAGGCACCTCTGTCGCGGCGCGATAGACGCGCAGGCCTGGAGTCGAAACGCGCTTGATTCCAAGGATCGTGCGCTGACGATCCTCCGAATACTTCAAACTAATTTTCAGTTGCTGACCAAAACCTTCGGCGTTTGGTACGACTGCATAGTCATGGATGTAGCCCTCTTTTTTGAGGATTTCGGCCAAGGCAGACTTCTGCTTGGACGCGGGCATGAGAACTTCGTCCTTCATTGCGGCATTGGCGTTTCGAATGCGGGTGAGCATGTCGGCGATTGGGTCTGTCATCATGACGCGATCACCAACTCGACTTCGTCAGGCCGGGAATTTCGCCGGCGTGTGCCATCTTGCGCAGGCAAAGTCTGCACAACCCAAATTTGCGATACACCGCACGCGCTCGTCCACACTTCTGGCAGCGCGTATAGCCACGCACCTTGAACTTTGGTGTTGCCGCCGCTTTGATAACGAGAGATTTCTTTGCCATAGTCAGTTGACCCCTTATTTACTTCTTGCTCTTCGCGGTGCGCTTAGTCGCGCCGCTACGTGATTTCTTGGCCGATGCCGGAGCCTCGCCCTTACGGAAGGGGAAACCGAATGCATCGAGTAATGCCTTACCTTCGACATCGGTCTTTGCCGTGGTGACAATTGTGATGTCCATTCCACGGGTCGTGTCGACCTTGTCGTAATTGATTTCTAGGAAGACCAGTTGTTCAGTGAGACCAAACGTGTAATTGCCATGACCGTCCCACGACTTCCCAGGGAAACCACGGAAGTCGCGAATACGCGGAATCGCAACGGCCAACAGGCGATCGAGGAACTCCCACATCCGATCGCCACGCATTGTGACTTTGGCTCCAATTGGTTGATTCTCTCTCAGTTTGAACGAGGCGATCGCGGTGCGTGACTTGGTGACCTGTGGTTTTTGACCACTGATCGCCGTCAAGTCAGCGACCGCGCCGTCGATAAGCGACGATTGCTGTGTTGCCCGACCTACACCCATATTGATGACAATTTTCTCCAGCGTGGGAACTTGCATAACGTTCTTGGCGCCGATTTCCTTGGCCAAATCGACCCGCACGACGTTGTTGTAGTGGGCCTTCAGTCGAGGAATGTATGCGGTCGCGGTAGCCATCAGACTTCTTCTCCCGTGCTCTTGGCGACGCGAACCTTTGTTCCGTCTTCCTTGACTAAATAACCGAGACGAGTCGGTTTGCCCTTGTGCACAAACATCACGTTCGATGCATCAAACGGCATGTCCTTGTCGATGATTCCTCCAGTGTTGGCGTTGCCTCTGGCGGCCAAATGTCGCTTAGAGATATTCACGCCGGCAATCATCACTTTGTTTTTCCGCGGCAAAACTTCTGAGACGTCGCCCTCTTTGCCCTTGTCCTTGCCAGAGATAACGACAACCTTGTCACCTTTTTTGAGTTTCATGATTACAACACCTCCGGGGCAAGCGAAATGATGCGCATAAATTTCTTGTCGCGCAGTTCGCGACCGACAGGTCCAAAAATGCGGGTACCGCGCGGAGTGAGATCATCCTTGATAAGCACCGCGGCGTTTTCGTCGAAGCGAATGTAACTTCCGTCGGGACGACGCTTTTCCTTCACGGTGCGAACGACCACGCATCGAACAACTTCACCCTTTTTCACACCGGCGCCTGGTATGGCGTCCTTCACAGTGGCGATGAAGACATCGCCAATCGAGGCATAGCGTCGGCGGGTACCGCCGAGGACCTTGATCACAAGGACCTCGCGAGCACCACTGTTATCCGCAACGCGGAGACGGGATTCCTGCTGAATCACTTAGCACGCTCCAGGATCTCAATCAGACGCCAACGCTTTTGCTTGGACAACGGACGAGTCTCCATAACGCGGACTCTGTCGCCAATCTGGGCATCGTTGGTTTCGTCGTGGGCATAGAGCTTCTTCGTCCGGGCGATGAACTTGGCGTACTTTGGATGACGGACACGCTCGACAATTGAAATCACGATCGTCTTGTCCATCTTGTTGGAAACAACAACACCGTCGCGCAATTTTCGATTGTTGCGGGCGGAATCATCTGTAGGTTCGTTTGAATTTGTATCGGTCATAACTAAGTCTCACTCCCCTGCCGCTTCTGCGGCAGCGATTTCACGCTGACGAATCAGCATGCTGATTCGTGCAATTTGACGACGCGTCTTTGTCAATGCCGCGGTGTCATCGAGTTGGCCAGTGGCATTGCGGAATCGCAAATTCAATGCCTCTTGCTTGGTGGCACGAAGCTCTTCCACCAATGTGGAGAGATCCATTTCGCGTAGTTCGACCAGATCGCGTGCCATATTAAATAGCCTCATCGCGACTAATGACGCGAGCCTTGATCGGCAACTTTTGTACGGCGCGATCCAATGCCTGGTGTGCCACCGCTGAACTTGGATAGGAAAGCTCGAACAAGATACGGCCAGGCTTGACCACGGCAACCCAAAATTCTGGGTTTCCCTTGCCGGAACCCATGCGCGTTTCTGCCGGCTTCTGAGTAACAGATTTGTCTGGAAAAATATTGATCCACACTTTTCCACCGCGCTTGATGTGACGGGTCATCGCAATACGAGCCGCTTCAATTTGCCGCTGGCTAATCCAACCGGGCTCCATTGCCTGAATTCCGTACTCGCCAAAGGCGAGTTCGTTTCCACCTTTGGATGGACCACCTGTACGACCGCGGTGATGCTTTCGATATTTGACTTTGCGTGGGCTCAACATGATCTAGTCCTCCCGCCGAAAGTGCGGTGTTTCATGAGGATCGACGATGCGACGCTGAATGTCTTCCTCTTCGGCGAGCAAGCGTTCAAACTCTGGATCGGCTTCCTTGACTAGTGGTGCAATCTCCGTGATGTCGAGATCGCTCGAACGAGGACCGGCCGATGTGACGACCTTGAGAGTCGCTTCAGAATGTCCAGATGTTTGGCCAACTGCCATCGCTGCTTCCCGAGCAATGCGGTCATCGCTTTGACTCTTGTACGGCAAGATCTCGCCCTTGTACAGCCAGACCTTGACCCCGATACGCCCGGCAGAAGTGCTCGCTTCGCGGAATCCGTAATCAATGTCGGCGCGAAGGGTGTGTAGGGGTACGCGACCCTCGCGGTACCACTCTGTGCGGCACATTTCTGCGCCACCGAGGCGACCGGAGCACTGAATTCGAATGCCCTCCGCCCCGTATTTCTGTGCGTTTTGAACTGCCCGTTTCATGGCTCGGCGAAATGCAATGCGATTGACCAACTGGTCGGCGACGCCCTGGGCGACGAGCGCAGCGTCGAGTTCCGCCTGCTTGATTTCGGTGATATTCAACTGAACCTTGTTGTTGCCCGTCAATTGGGTGAGTCCCGCGCGAAGCTCGTCCGCCTTTTGACCCTTGCGACCAATGACGATTCCTGGGCGCGCGGTATGAACATCGATTCGAAGCTTGTCCCGTGTGCGTTCGATTTCGATGCGGCTAACGGCTGCATCGGAAAGTTGGGCGTTGAGATAGTCGCGGATCTTCCAATCCTCTGTGAGGTATTGGCGATATTCCTTCGTGCTAAACCAGCGGCTCTTCCAGTCTGTGGTAATTCCAAGGCGAAAGCCGTACGGATTAATTTTCTGGCCCATCAGTTCTCCTCGACCTGTTCGCTAGCGTCAGAATCGACGGCGTCAGATTCCACTACTTCGTTTGCCTCAACTACTGGCGCACTCTTTTGCGTTCGCGCGCGACTTCCCGAAACACGAGCCGCGCGGCTAGTTGTTCGACTCGTTCCCTTTGCATCGTCGCGTTGCTGACGAACGGCAAGCGCGCGATCGGTCATCGTTTCGACAATGATCGTGACGTGACAGGTGCGCTTGAGAATTGCCCCGGCGCGACCCTTTGCCCGCGGACGGAAGCGCTTGAGCGTAGGACCTTCATCGGCGAAGCATGCCTTTACATACAAAGTGTCGCCATCTTTTTCATCGTTGAACGTGGCATTGGCCACCGCCGAGGCGAGTAACTTACGCACCACATGGGCGGAATCGCGCTCTAGAAACTGAAGCAACGAGTCGGCTTCCTGTACTTCCAACCCGCGAATGAGGTTGAGAACGACTCGCACCTTGGAGGCGGACATGCGCACATACATTGCGGACGCGCGCGTCCCACTGGAGACCCCAGCGCTGCGAGTTGCTTCGTTGAGTTTTGGACCGGTCATGTCTTACAGGCTCGCTTCCGCGGCTGCAGCAGCCTTTTCTTGACTGGAGTGGAAACGGAAAATTCGCGTTGGTGAAAACTCGCCGAGTTTGTGACCGACCATTGATTCGCTGACATACACCGGTACATGCTTTCGACCGTCGTGCACGGCAAAGGTGTGACCAACCATGTCGGGAATGATGGTCGAACGGCGCGACCAGGTCTTGATCACCTTGCGCTCGCCGCTCTCGTTCATTGCGTCAAGCTTCTTGAGCAAGTGCTCGTCCACGAATGGGCCTTTTTTCAAACTACGCGACATGATTTATACCCGGCCCTTTCCTGAGCGGCGACGGCGAATGATGAGTTCCTGTGATGTCTTGTTTTTGTTGCGAGTACGACGCTCTGGCTTTCCCCACGGCGATACCGGTGGACGACCACCAGATGTTTTGCCCTCGCCACCACCGAGCGGGTGATCGACTGGGTTCATCGCCACACCACGCGATTGCGGACGAACACCCTTCCAACGGTTTCGACCGGCCTTGCCAATCTTGATCAATTCGTGCTCGGCGTTGCCTACTTCGCCAACCGTGGCGCGACAATCGATTGGTACTCTGCGCATTTCTGAACTTGGCATACGAAGAGTTGCGTAAACGCCTTCCTTGGCCACCAACTGAACTGCCATCCCTGCAGAACGAGCGACCTTGCCACCCTGGCCCGGACGAAGTTCGATGTTGTGGACGACCGTGCCAACTGGCATGAAACGCAGCGGAAGCGCATTGCCAACCTTGATGTCGGCCTTTGGGCCGCTTTGAATTCGAGCCCCAACTTCTAGTCCCTTTGGCGCCAAAATGTAACTCTTGGATCCGTCGTCATAGTGCAGCAGCGCGATCCGACACGTCCGATTCGGGTCGTATTCAATTGCCGCTACCTTTGCCTCGTACGTATCGGTGTTGCGTTTGAAATCGATCAATCGGTACTGCTGTTTGTGCCCGCCACCCTGGTGACGTGACGTCATTCGGCCTTGCGCGTTTCGCCCGCCGGCCTTTGGGTTGGAGACGAGCAAGGTGCGCTCTGGCGTCGACTTGGTGATGTCGGCAAAGTCTGACACCGTTTGAAAACGGCGACCTGCGCTAGTTGGTTTACGTTTGCGAATTCCCATAGTCGTTCCCTAAGTCCCGATCAGTTCTCAAACAGCGGGATTTCATGTCCCGCTTCGAGGGTGACGATGGCCCGCTTTGTGTTCGGTCGTTGACCGACACGGTTGGTTCCGCGGGTCTGACGCACCTTGCCACGGCGGTTGAGAGTATTGACACGTCGAACCTTGACTCCCCAAATGGATTCGACGGCATCACCGATTTCCGGCTTGCTCGCATCTGGGTGCACTTCAAACGTGTACGTGCCTTTATCGATCAGGGAGTAACTCTTCTCCGAGACAATTGGACGCAAAATAATGTCGCGCGGATCTTTCACTTTGCCACCGCCAATGTCTTTGGCAGGCTTGCCTGAGTGAACAGAATCCAGTCGTTGGATAACACGTCGTAAGCATTGAGTTCACCTGTTGTTACGACCTGCACGTTGCTGATGTTGCGGAAACTCTTCGAACCGACAACATCGGTGTGCTCGACTACCACCATGACCTTGCCGTCCAAACCAAGCGCACCGAGAAGGCTTGAGGCCGCCTTTGTACTTGGACCATCGAATGTGAATTCGTCGACCACAACAACTTTGTTGTCCAATGCTCGGTCGGACAGTGCCGAACGCAGCGCCAGTTGAATCATTTTCTTGGGAGTTCGTTGCGAATACTTTCGTGGCTTTGGTCCGAGTGCCACGCCACCTCCGCTGAAGTGCGGGGCGCGAATGGAACCTTGACGCGCGTTACCGGTTCCCTTTTGACTGAACGGCTTTGATCCACCACCGCGAACCTCTGCGCGAGTCTTCGTGCTTTGTGTTCCTGACCGGCGATGAGCCAATTGAGCGGTGACCACCTGATGCATGACGGAGATGTTTGGCTCGATACCGAAAAATTCAGCGGGAAGCGACGCCGTGTTGCCGGTCTTTGGGGCAACGGCCTTGGCAGGGGCTTTTTTCGCTGCAACTTTCTTCGCCGCTACTTTCTTCGTCGCCGCCTTCTTGACCACAACTTTCTTTGGAGCGGCCTTCTTGGCGGCTGCTTTCTTAGGTTTTGCGGCGGCCATCGCTTACTTCTTTCCCTTGACCGCATTGCGCACGATGACAACTCCGCCGTTTGGACCCGGTACAGATCCTCTTACAAGAAGTAACCCACGCTCAAGATCTGCTTGTACCACTTCGAGGTTGAGAGTTGTGGTTTGCTGATGACCCATGTGACCGGCCATGCGTAGTCCCTTGAGTACTCGACCAGGAAACGAACACGAACCAATCGAACCCGGAGCACGGTGATGCTTGTGGTTGCCGTGCGATGCGCCTTGACCGCGGAAGTTGTGGCGCTTCATTCCACCGGCGAAACCTTTACCGCGACTTACGGCAATAACGTCCACGCGCTCACCGGCGACAAGCGTGTCGACGGTAATTTCTTGACCGACCTGAAATCCATCTACCGAATCCAAACGCAATTCGACAACACGACGACCTCCGACAACATCTGCCTTGGCAAAGTGACCGGCTTGCGGCTTTGACAACTTTCGTGGGTCTTTCTGTCCGTACGTGACCTGCAAAGCGGAGTAACCATCGCGCTCTCCGGTTTTCACCTGGACCACTCGCGCCGGTTCGACACGCAGCACAGTGACGGGAATGACATGTTGGTCATCGCCCCAAATCTGTGTCATGCCGACCTTTTCGCCGACGATTGCTTTCTGTGCCATGAAGGCGGTCCGTTTCTGTTGTAAAAGTCTTTAATCACGCAAATGCTCCGCTCGGCGAGGCCGGCGGAGCACCAAAATCGTTTTCGCTGTAAGGTTCCCCACCGCGATGGGGCGCTTACAGACGCCAGTTGTGACGTCAAATTACCTATTAGGGACTTCGCTGACGACGTGTCAGATCTGTCGTGGATACGGGTGTGTCACTCTATCGGCGCCATATGCCAACGACAAACGGACCCTTTTCGCGATTTAGCCGATTTAGTTGTTCGTCCGAGTTACCAGGGTTGCGGTGAGCGTAAGTCGCTCTGAATTCCTCAGAATTTCAATGGTTACCGTCGCCCCCGGCGCCGAATCACGAATTGCGGCTACCAAAGCGGCCTGTCCATCGATCGGCTCGCCATCTACGGAGAGCACGATGTCGCCCTCCTTAATACCGGCAATCGAAGCCGGCGAGTTGGCCTGAACACTTGTGATGATCGCGCCCTGGCCGCCATCACTTCGACCAGCTAGTCCGACTCCGAGAAATCCCTCTTGGCGCACACCGCCGTTTGCCAGTATTCGTAACTGGTCAATCTCTGGGAGGACTTCGTCCACCGAAATAGAAAATCCAATGTTGTTGGCCGACGAAGTGGCGTCGCTTCTGGCTACGGCCGTGTTTATGCCGATGACCTCGCCACGCAGGTTGACGAGCGGGCCACCGGAGTTTCCAGAAGAGATTGCCGCGTCCGTCTGAATCAGACCATTCAAAGCTCCGGAGTCCGTGATGATTGTGCGCTTCAACGCCGAGACGATACCTGTCGACACCGTTGGTCCACCGTCTAACGCGAGGGCGTAACCGATTGCCACAACGGAGTCGCCGACCCGAACACTTCCTGGCTGGGCAAAAGTAACTGGAGTCAATCCAGTCGCATCTATTTTGATGAGTGCGAGGTCATTGCCAGGGTCTGTGGCCAAGACCTTGGCCGCGCGGGGTTCGGATTCACCGGCGAATCGAACGCGAACGGCTGTGGCGTCTGCCACCACGTGTGCGTTGGTCAGGATTTCTCCGTCGGCGGTAAGAACCACACCGGTGCCAACTGCCTCCCCACTGCCCGTCGCATCAGTAACTTCACTTGAGATCGTGACCACGCTGTCGCTCAGTGCGTTGGTCACCTGGGCGACAATGCTTTGGCCGAGATTCGGATCATCTGCGCTTAGCGCGCTGGTGATGACAGGGCTAAACGAAACGTTTCGCGTCGATCCCGAGTCCGAACCGAGATCCCAGTGATCGGCCGCAACAACACCAACGATTGCGCCAAGTAAGCCACAAACGAGAGCAACAACTGCTACTAACGGCGCACGTTTACGTTGCCGCTCCGCGGGAGGAGGCGGGGGTGGCGGCGAATAGACAAATGGACTTGGTGATTTAACGGGTTCGAAAATTGGTTCGGTATTCCATCTGCTTGGTTCGTCTGGAAAGTTGTCAGTCACAACTTGATGTCTAGCGCAACTTTTTGAACTTGACCATTGGTTGGAGCACTTTCTTGACTAGTTCTTAAAGACCTAGTTGCAATCACCAGTATTGGCCTGTTCAACGCACTATGTTCGAAATTGGTGAACGATCTTTCCATCCGCCGGGCGACCATCGAAGACGCCGAGGCGATTCGCCAGATCTATAACTTCGAGGTGGAAAATGAAACCTCCACGTTCGACCTAGTCCCGCGAACTTTGGAGGCTCAACAGGCGTGGATTATGGAGCGCAGCGGTGCGTTCTCGGTTGTTGTCGCCACAGCGGCCGAACAAATTGTCGGATTCGGCGCGTTGAGTGTGTATCGCGATCGGGCGGCATACAGCACCACCGTTGAGGATTCGCTATACGTCTCGCGGGCATTTACGCGTCAAGGCATTGGTCGGGCAATACTCGAACATTTGTTAGATATGGCAGACGCGTCGGGATTCCACTCCGTTATGGCCAGGATTGGCGCCGCGGGAATTGGGTCGCGCGCCGTGCACGAAGCTTGCGGATTTACGTTGGTTGGTGTTGAGCGCGAGGTTGGGCGCAAGTTCGGCCGCTGGCTCGATGTTGCTCTTATGCAGTGCACCCTGCACGAGCGAAAACAGAACTAACTGTTTTGTAGCTTGATCTCAATATCAACGCCGGCCGGTAACTCGATTCGCTGCAGGCTGTCGATGGTCTTGGCATTCGGCTCGATGATGTCGATCAGTCGCTTGTGAATGCGCATCTCGAAATGCTCGCGCGAGTCCTTGTCCACGTGTGGTCCACGAATCACCGTGTAGCGATGCTTATCGGTAGGTAGCGGAATCGGGCCACGAACCGTTGCATTGGTACGCGCAACCGTCTCAACAATCTTTTTCGACGAATCATCAATTATGCGATGATCAAACGCCTTGAGCCGAATGCGAATACTTGAGGTCATGAATCGATGCCGGCCGGTTCTTTACTTGTAATTCTCTACTTGAGAATCTTTACGACTCGGCCTGCGCCGACCGTTCGTCCACCTTCGCGGATGGCAAAACGGAGACCCTCGACCATGGCAATCGGCTTGCCCAACTCGACTGTCATCGACACGTTGTCGCCAGGCATCACCATTTCGGTGCCCTTTGGCAATTCGACGGTGCCGGTGACATCCGTTGTGCGGAAGAAGAATTGTGGTCGATAGTTGTTGAAGAACGGCTTGTGACGACCACCTTCCTCCTTCTTCAAAACGTATACCTGGCCCTCGAAGGTTGTGTGTGGCGTAATTGAGCCCGGCGCGCAAAGCACCTGCCCGCGCTCGACATCTTCCTTCTTCGTGCCGCGCAAGAGAGCGCCGATGTTGTCGCCCGCCATACCCTCATCCAAGAGCTTGCGGAACATTTCAACGCCGGTACAAACCGTCTTTTGGGTGTCGCGCAATCCGACAATTTCAATTTCATCGCCGGTGTGAATGCGACCCTGCTCGACTTTGCCAGTTACAACAGTTCCACGACCGGTGATCGTGAACACGTCTTCAATTGGCATGAGGAATGGCTTGTCCAGTTCCCGCTTTGGTTCTGGAATAGATTCGTCGCAGGCGCGAATGAGCTCCATGATTTTTTCTTGTGCGTCTGCATCGCCTTCCAATGCCTTCAACGCCGAGACACGCACGACGGGTGCGGTATCGCCAGGGAATTCATATGAGGTGAGCAGGTCACGACATTCGACTTCGACCAATTCGAGAAGTTCTTCGTCGTCGACGAGGTCTGCCTTGTTCAGGGCGATGACGATGTATGGCACTCCAACTTGGCGGGCCAACAGCACGTGTTCACGAGTCTGAGGCATCGGTCCGTCGGTGGCGGCAACAACCAAAATTGCGCCATCAACCTGAGCAGCACCGGTGATCATGTTCTTGATGTAGTCAGCGTGTCCCGGCATGTCAACGTGGGCATAGTGACGCTTCTCCGACTCGTACTCAATGTGAGCGATCGAGATCGTGATACCACGGGCCTTCTCTTCTGGCGCCTTGTCGATCTGTTCGAACGGGGTGTACTCGGCTAAACCCTTGCCGGCCAATGTCTTGGAAATCGCAGCGGTCAACGTTGTCTTGCCGTGGTCGATGTGACCCATCGTGCCGATGTTGACGTGTGGCTTATTGCGCTGAAACTTTGCCTTTGACATGACTACTCCTGTTAGTTGCTTCCTCTTTGGTGTGGACTATTCGCCGCGCACTCGCTTAATAATTTCTTCGCTGATGACTGCAGGGACTTGCTGGTAACTATGGAACTGCATTGTGTAGGTTGCACGTCCCTGAGTACGTGAACGCAGGTCTGTACTGTATCCGAACATTTCCGAAAGCGGAACCTGCGCCCTGATGTTCTGGGCATTGCCATTGGCTTCCATGCCTTCTATGCGGCCACGACGGCTCGACAAGTCGCCCATGACGTCGCCCATATAGTCCTCTGGAGTCACAACTTCGACGGCCATAATCGGCTCGAGAATGATCGGCTTGGCCAGTTGGGCGGCCTTGCGAAACACCATTTGTCCGGCGATCTTGAACGCCATTTCGCTCGAGTCAACGTCGTGATACTGACCGTCGACAAGCGTGATCTTGACGTCAACGGTTGGGTAGCCGGCGAGCACTCCATTATCTAGAGCGGATTGCAGCCCCTGGTTTACCGGCTGGATGTATTCGCGAGGAATACGACCGCCCGTGATGTCATCAACAAATTGGTAACCGTTGCCAACACCGCTTGGTTCGATATCAATTTTGACGACGGCGAACTGACCGGAACCACCCGACTGCTTGATGTGCCGGTATTCAACGTTTTCCACCTTGCGGGTGATGGTTTCTCGGTACGCCACTTGTGGCTTACCGACAGTTGCATCAACGCCGAATTCTCGTTGCATGCGATCGACAAGAATTTCCAGGTGCAACTCGCCCATTCCCGAAATAACCGTCTGCGCGGTTTCCTCATCGGTACGCACGCGGAACGTTGGATCCTCATCGGAAAGCGACTTCAATGCCTTGCCTAGTTTGTCTTGGTCGTTCTTCGTCTTTGGTTCGATCGCCACGTGGATGACTGGCTCCGGAAAAATCATTCGCTCTAGGACGATCGGATTGTTGCGGTCGCACAGGGTGTCACCGGTCGTCACATCCTTGAAACCGAGACCAGCGACAATGTCTCCGGCCATGGCGAAGTCAATATCCTCACGCTGGTTGGCGTGCATGAGCAGCAATCGACCTACGCGCTCGCGCTTCTCCTTCGTCGAGTTATAGACCTCATCACCTTTGTTTATAGTGCCCGAATAGACACGGAAATAAGTGAGGCGGCCGAACGGATCGGCAACGATCTTGAAGGCGAGTGCGGCGAACGGACCGGCCTCGTCTGCGACGCGTGAGATCTGTTCGTCGCTGTCTGGTTTGGTTCCCTTTGCCGGTGGAATGTCAAGCGGACATGGCATGTAGTCAACGACCGCGTCGAGCATTTGCTGGACGCCTTTGTTCTTGAACGCCGATCCGCACAGAATTGGAACGAAACTAAATGCCAAGGTTCCCTTGCGAATTCCGGCTCGCAATTCGTCTTCGGAAAGATCGTTGCTGGCAAGAAATGTCTCCATCAGCGCCTCGTCTTCGCCGGCAACAAGTTCAAGCAACTCCGCGCGATATTGCTGAGCCTTTTCCAGATACTCGGCAGGAATCTCTACGTCTTTGTATTCCGAATCCTTTTCGTCACCATCCCAGACAACTGCCTTCATTTTGACGATGTCGATCATTCCCTTGAACCCGGCTTCTGCACCGTATGGCAATTGCAAAACTGCGGCTACCGCCCCGAGGCGATCCTTGATCATGTCCAAAGTGCGATAAAAGTTTGCGCCGGTGCGATCCATCTTGTTGATGAAACACATTCTGGGCACTCTGTACTTGTTGGCCTGACGCCACACCGTCTCGGTCTGTGGCTCGACTCCGGCCACCGAATCGAATACCGCAACTGCGCCGTCCAACACTCGAAGCGAACGCTCTACTTCGATTGTGAAGTCGACGTGGCCGGGAGTGTCAATGATGTTGATTCGATGATCGCGCCAGAACGTAGTCGTTGCCGCCGACGTAATCGTGATGCCGCGCTCTTGCTCTTGGGCCATGTGGTCCATGACGGCGGCGCCTTCGTGCACCTCACCGATCTTGTATGTCTTGCCGGTGTAATAGAGGACGCGCTCGGTCGTCGTCGTTTTTCCAGCATCGATGTGGGCCATGATGCCAATGTTGCGATAACGATCTAACGGGTATTCACGCTGTGCCATGGGGGTTCTTTCTCAGACTTCGAAACTAACTACCAGCGGTAGTGAGCAAACGCCTTGTTCGACTCAGCCATCTTTTGCATGTCGTCGCGCTTTTTCATCGAGGCACCCAATCCATTGGAGGCATCAAGAATCTCATTGGCGAGGCACTCGGCCATCGTCTTTTCACGACGCTTGCGTGCGTTTTCAACAACCCATCGAATGGCAAGAGTTGTGGCCCGACGCGGACGAACTTCCACCGGAACTTGGTACGTGGCACCGCCGACACGACGGCTACGTACTTCAAGTGGCGGCTTGACATTATCGATCGCGCGCTTGACGGTTGTCAGTGGCTCGCTACCCGTTTTTACTTCGACCGCTTTCATCGCGTCATAGACGATGTGTTCGGCAATGCTCTTCTTGCCGTCCAACATGACCTTGTTCAAAAGTTGGGTGACGAGAACTGAACGATAAACCGGATCGGCGACCATATCGCGGCGAACTGCGGGACCTTTACGTGACATGTGGAATTACCAGTTTCTTTCTTACTTCTTCTTGGCGCCGTAGCGACTGCGGGATTGTTTGCGATCTTTCACACCGGCTGCATCGAGTGCTCCGCGAATGACCTTGTACCGAACACCAGGCAAATCGCGCACGCGACCACCACGGACCAGGACGATCGAGTGTTCCTGCAGATTGTGGCCTTCACCTGGAATGTAAGCGGTAATTTCGACACCACTTGTTAGACGCACTCTGGCAACCTTACGCAATGCCGAATTGGGTTTCTTTGGCGTTGTTGTAAATACGCGCGTGCACACACCGCGGCGCTGTGGCGAACCCTTGAGCGCGGGTGTTTTTGTCTTTGTCGTCTTCGTGCTTCGACCCTGACGGATCAGCTGCTGAATTGTGGGCACACGTTTACCTTTACTTTGTTAAACCAGATGAACTAACGAAATCAGGTGGATCGGACTAGCCGACAACACCAAACAATCAGAAAGGAAATACTACGGCTGAGTGTCTAGTTATGGCAACCTGACATGGACGACAAACCGTGGTCTGTCGTATTTGCAGCCGTTATTGAGCCACTTCAGAGTCTGAATCGGTGCTACCCGACACATACGTGCCGTGCAACCCTGCCAAGAACGAGGCCGGATCATCTTCGTCTTCGCTCGAGTAGTACGCCATCGGAACATAATCCGGAGCGCTGACATCAAACAGGTTGTAACGATCCATGCCGGAACCGGCCGGAATCAACTTGCCGATGATGATGTTCTCTTTGAGACCGACGAGATTGTCCGCCTTGCCGTCGATTGCGGCTTCGGTGAGCACTCGAGTGGTCTCTTGGAATGACGCGGCCGACAGCCACGATTCGGTGGCCAACGAAGCCTTCGTGATACCCATCAATTCCGGGCGACCTTCTGCCGGACGCTTGCCTTCCTCGACCATTCGACGGTTGGTGTCGCGGAATACCTTCGCGTCGGAACGCTCGCCTGGCAAGAAGCCTGTGTCACCCGGTTCCTGTACACCAACACGTCGCGTCATTTGACGAACGATGAGTTCGATGTGCTTGTCGTGAATCGACACACCTTGATCGCGATACACCTTTTGCACCTCTTCGACGAGGTACACCTGGGTTTCACGTGGGCCCTTGATCTCCATTAGTTCCTTCGGATCGAGCGGACCATCGGTGAGTCTTTCGCCTGCGGTGATGTCCTGACCGTCTTTGACAATCAAACGGCTACCCGTTGGCAAAATGACTTCGTGTTCGGTTCCCTCATCGTCGATGACCTTGACAGGAATTCCCTTGCCCTCGTCTTCGAGAATGCGCACGACACCGTTTGCTCTGGCGAGTCGCGCCGAGCCGCGTGGGTTACGTGCCTCGAATAGTTCAACGACGCGTGGCAAACCACCGGCGATGTCCTTGCCGGCAACTCCTCCCGTATGGAAGGTACGCATCGTCAACTGTGTGCCAGGTTCACCAATCGATTGGGCGGCAATAACGCCGACGGCTTCGCCAAGTTCGATCGACAAGCCCGTGGCGAGCGAGCGACCGTAGCAAAGTGCGCACACGCCAACTTCGGCGTCACACGTCAGCACCGAACGAACGCGGGCGCGAGTGACTCTTGAATCATCGCGCAATTTCACGACATCATCATCCGAAAGGATCGTGTTCTTGGCGATGGTGGTGCCGTCTTCCAACTCAATGTCGTTGAGCAAGGCTCGTCCGAACAACTTGGTATCCAGGTAACTGCGCGTATTGGCGGTGTCCTGGACTATGTTGTCGACCCACACGCCGAGCGTTGTTCCGCAATCATCTTCTCTAACGATGAGTTCCTGGGCAACGTCGTGCAATCTTCGGGTCAGATAGCCGGAGTCTGCAGTACGCAACGCCGTATCGACAAGACCCTTTCGAGCGCCTGGTGTGGCAATGAAGTACTCCAATGTTTCGAGGCCTTCACGGAAGTTGTTCTTGATCGGACGTGGAATCATGTCGCCACGTGGGTTGGCCACGAGGCCACGCATGCCGGCGATCTGACGCATCTGCGTCATGTTGCCGCGAGCACCCGAGCCGACCATCATGTCGATCGGGTTGAACCGCTGCGCCTTGAACTCCA
>JBDTPW010000001.1:0-12737 GCA_039932495.1 Ilumatobacteraceae bacterium | reverse complement strand
CGACGAATCTTTTGCGGAATCTCAAAATGATTGTTGGTGATCAAAAACGACATCGCTTCATCCATCAGTTGTTGCAACCAATCCCGCAAACCGTCTTCACCGTTGATCGATCGGGCGGGGTCGGTGTCCAACAGGTATCTAACTTCGACTAATGAGGCACCTGGCTTAATTTCTTGGGCCTCCCGAGCCAATTCGCGGTCGAGCCGCTCGACTTCACCCCAGCCCCAGTCGTACGCCTCTTTGGCATCCACCTCCATTCCCATGAAACTTCTCCGTGAAATTGCATGACGCTCTGGGCCGACTCCATCTCGTGGATCGGCAACTGGCAAATATTCATCGCGTAGGAAAGCCGCCGTTGTTGCCAATGCCGCCGAACATGACGTGGCCGCCTCACTCAATGCATCATGAGGCGCCTTGGAAATTGTTGAAGCGCCTTCGGTCAATGTCTCAAAAAATGCCGGCGCACCCAGTCCAGACCAACCTTCCAGTTGTTTGATCACGGCGAGTACTTGGCGGCGCTGGGCGACAATTCCGCGTTCGATTCCGAGTTTCCATGATTCGCGCATACCGGCGAATGCCTGGGGAACATTGGACATCCGTTCGGCGATAACCGACCAGTCTGCGGCATTTGCCTTTGGCATGAGATCGAAAATAATCCGTGCGTTTTGAACATCGCCATTCACTAAGCGAATCGCACGTAAATGTTCACCGGCATCGAATTCAACGACACTAAGTTCGAGGGACTCGCGCAATACACCGGCCGCTAATCGGTCCGCATCGGTCGTCGCATTGGTGGCATTGAGTTCTGCGAGAGTGTTGCGTACATCATTGTCTCGAGCGTCATGACCAACGGGACTGAAATCCTTCATCTCGTGATCGTGACCAGCTATCCCAAGGCGGGTGGCCATTCCCGGATTAAGTGCGGCGCTTCGTTCGATGAATCGATCAGAGAGTGCATAAATGGCTGAGGTCATGATCTAACGCTAGACGGTCGGTACCTTATTTGGTATTTTTGTCGCGCAGGTGACGCCCGACGTAGGCGACAACGACCTGCAATCGTTCGCGGTCGAGATAGAAATGAATGCGAATGTCACCACAACGAATGTGCGGGGTGGCGTAGACGGTCTCGCCATGCCACTCGATGGCGTAGTCCTCTGGAAATTTATTCTTGGCAGTGTCTCCCACATCGGCCGCAAAATTCAGGCGGTCGCGACAATGAATCTCGAACATGTTTAATGGAATTCGCCCATCCTTTAGCTGTGAGGCGAGGTTGTTAAGTGTGTAAAGGCTTTCCAGAACTCTCTTACCATTTTGAGTTTGCACGTCATCTGCTGACGTTCTGGAACGAGCATGAAAAATCAGATTCGGGCAGAGCCCCATCGCCTTGGCGACAGCTTCCTTCGGAGTGCGCGGCCACTCTGACGATCCCTGCAACGTCAGATAACTTGTCAACTGATCCTTGTACCGATCCCGTTCGTCTACTAGCGCAGCATTTTGAAGATCGGTCAGACCAATATTTTCTAACAGTTCATCTTGGGTGCGGATGAGATCTTCAACTTGGATTTGTAATTTTGTGTTATCGGATTTAAGTACCGCGATTTGCGGATTCGGTTCCTGTACTTTCGAGTCTTGCAAGCCCACGGTGACATTTAGAGGACGTGGTGACGATGGAATAGAGATTGTCGGCATTGCCGAGACCGGTCGAACGCGCTGTATCGGTGGAAGGAAGAGTGGTTGCAAACTTGCGGTCGCTGCCTCAATGAGCGGGGTGAGAACGTGTTGTGCATCCTTGTCAAATATTTGAGTAGGTGGATGTGGCGTCGGCCAAATAATTGTTATTGAGTCAGGGGTGAGCAATCTCTCTCGACGAAACTCATTAAACGCCCTGACGGCTTCATTGGTTGTGATGTGGAAAACGTGGGCGATGCCGAGAAGAGTTGCTCCGAGCGAGGCGGTGGCGAGCGCGGATGGAATCCGACCCTGAGTGTGTTCGACAACGATTGGTAATCGACGACCCGGCGCCTCGGCCAATGCGGCAAGGGACTCGCCATCAAGAATTTGAGATGCGTGGCGAATTTCGCCATCGATGAGTTGTTCGGCGTCGCGAATATTGAGTTTCTTGGCAATTGTTAGGCACAGTTCAGAGAGTGGTGCATTTGGAATGCTTATTCGCGAACGAGGGATGACCGATTGTCCGGTAGGGCGAAGCATTTTGCGAATCTCAAAGACCAGACTCTGGTCGAGGACGGCGACCGTGATAATGGTTTGATAGATCGCCAAATTTCGTTTGTCGGATTCACTAATCTCGACCCGAAACACCGGTCCGTCCACATCTTCCCGAACCCGAACCGTGGTCGTCGTTGGCCTTGTTTCATACGGGTACGCCTCGGCAAGCCAGTCGGAAACGGCGTCCACAAGTTGAGCCCGCGTGCTCGGGCTCCAACGCTTCGAAATTAGCGACATCGCGTACATCGTGATCATCCCGATTTGGACGCTATCTGCAGTCGGTTGTACCGCCGTCGTTACTCAAGCACTACAGAAACGGTGGCAGTTCCGGCTCGTTGATGACATGCGGTGATCGTCACCGTTTCGCCGCGATTGGCGCGGACCAACCACGAATGCAGAACGCGATCGGGCGTGCCATCCGATTTCCCGTCGCCGCTAACGCGAAATGCACTGCGACCAGCAAGTTGACCAAGTTTCACACGCGAACCGCCTTCAACTGGTACGGCGCCCGAAATTTCGGCTGTTAATGGAAGAACGATCTTGTTCTTATTGGCGAAGGCGGTGATTTCGGTTCCCAGCCAACCAGTATTCGCAATTCCAACTCGCACTCGCCACATGTCGTCTCCAAGAGATTCAGCATCGGCGAGTTTGATCTCCAGACGAGGAGATGCGAGTGCTTGGTAAACCGCAAACTTGGCGTGCGGGGCTACTTCGTCTTTCAACTTCGACGGCGGGGCATTGATCCAGATTCGGAACGTGTCGGCACCGCCAATTTCAATCTTTCCGAGTTGCGGATGATCGAACGAGTTCCACTGGGAATATGAACCGGGAGCGTGAGTGTCGGTCCATCGACACACGGCGAGTTCCTGTTCCGGTGTCGGTCCTACGTACCAAATATCGGTTGGTGAATGATCGCCCGTGGCGGCGAAGATTGCGTCCCAGAATTCGGTTGTCCACGAGATCACGCCGAGATGGTCGTACGCCCAGTCGTCTCCCGCACCACTCATTGTGTTGCTCTTGTCCCAAGTGAGATCTTCGTAGACGCTATGCACGGGATAGGTCGTGAGGTCGGTGCCCACCTTGCCGAATTCCTTCCACAGCCACAGATCAAGCGGTGGCAGTGTCGAATCCGGGCGCGTACTACTTGGGCGCAACAGAAATCCACCGGAGGTGTGAAAGGCGTTGTAACCACAAACGTTTGTCCGAGACCGAGCGGCGCGCACTAGCGAATCAATTTCTGGTTCCGACATTGGATGGTCACCCGAACCAAGCACGGTCGTGCCCCATCCAGCCGGAAAGTTGCGGTTGAGATCGAGTCCCGCCGGATCGCGCGGAGTGGGAATTGTGAATCCGTCAAAATTCTCGATCAATCCTTCATCCAACAATCGGTACCGCTGCTTTCCATTTGGTGGTCCAAGGGGCCCAACCGGAACCATGACTCGAGGTTCGTGCTCATGCTCGACCCAGGCGCCGTTGGGGTCAACGATGCGCATTGTGCGAACGCTTCCATCGCCATCGATGTCCTGCATTTTCAAACCCGGCCAAACATGTCCGTCGCGCCATGGCCACGGACGAACGCTCGAGCGGTGATATATGGGCCGATCGGCAAGGGCATCCTCCACGCCATCGGGGTTCACCCGCGGAACAATGTAAAAGGTTCGCGTTCGCAATGCCTCGGTGACGTCATCGTCGCGACCAAATTCGGAAGCAAGATGGTGCAAAATGAATAGTGCCGCGACGCCGCCCGTCACCTCGGTGGCGTGGATGTTTGCATCGATCCAGTGAGCCGGCTTGGTCTCGTGTGCACCGGTTGAAGTATCGGTGACCGTGGCAATCCACAGATCGCGCCCCTTATGTGACTTGCCATATGTTTCGAGGCTGACGAGTTGTGGAAATAATTGTGCAAGATCCTTCAACCATGAGACCATCTCGTCGTAGCGGAGGAACCGATCAAAGTTGTATGTCCGAGTCGTAGTCATTGCAAAAACATACACTTAGTTGGCGGAGGTGTGTAAGTGCCGTATACGCCAGTGTTTGAGCATGCCAAGGATGCCTGGCGACCTCGGTGGCGTGGTCGAGTCCATGCCATTGCCGTTGGACTCACGGTTCCTGCCGGAATCACACTCGGCGTACTCACACCCGGAGGGCTACCCCGAGTTTCTGTCATTATTTATGTGCTTTCGTTAGTGGCGCTCTTTTCAACCTCCGCGTCGTACCACATGTTTACGCACACGGTCCGAACACAGCGCACGATGCGACAGATAGATCATGCGATGGTCTACGTGCTCATTGCTGGCACATACACACCGTTGTGTTTGCTTGCGCTTCCCAAACGCGTTGGCATTCCATTTCTCATTCTCATCTGGACCGCGGCTGCTGTCGGGATGGGGTTCAAAATTGCGTGGAAAGCCAAACGCTTCACGGGAGCTCTCTATCTGATCATCGGTTGGGCGGCTGTGGTGATTATGCCGTGGGCATATCACAATGCGGGGGGAACGAGTATTTCGTTAATCGCAATCGGTGGAGTGTTGTACACAGTTGGAGCAATTCTGTTTTATTTGCAGCGACCAAGACTCGTACCGCACGTGTTCGGGTATCACGAACTATGGCACGTGTTCACCGCCGCCGCGGCCGCATTTCAATTCGCCGGAGTTGGAGTGCTTATCTCTCGCGTCACCTAAATTCGGGAAAGTGACCAAGATAGGCTCTGAACGCCGTCTGGGGTCGCTAGCTCAACTCGGTAGAGCACCGGACTTTTAATCCGTTGGTTCTGGGTTCAAGTCCCAGGCGACCCACGCCTCGTTGATTTTAATGATTTTGGCTAAAGTTCTGCCGCTTATGGACCGATAAGTGAATGGCCCTGGATATCGCGATTGGATCTCAACAAAGGATTTACTGTCTGAATATGGAAATTGGACCAAATGCGAATCTTGAAGGCGCCAATTTGCTTGGTGCGAATTTGCTTGGCGCCAACTTGGAGGGTGCAAATCTCAAAGGCGCCAATTTGCACGGCGCCAATTTGCACGGCGCAAACCTTTGTGGGGTAAACCTAAGCGGCGCCGATGTGAGTAACGCCAATCTGGTTGACGCGCGGTTGATTGATGCCAATCTTGAGCGGGCAAATTTCTATGGCGCCGACTTGCACGGTGCCGACTTGCACGGTGCAGATCTGTGTTTTAGCAACTTCGCCTACGCAAACCTCGAGGGCGCCGATATCAGTTATGCCAATCTTGAAGGCGTCTATTTGCATTATGCCAATTTGCGAGGGGCCAGCATGCGACGGGCCAACCCAAACGACGCAACCCCGGGTGACAGCAAAATGAAAAGAACCATTCCGACGAATGCCGATTTGAGCAGAGCCAATCTGCAGTACGCAAAATTGCAATACTCCGATCTGACTTTTACTGATCTGACCGGCGCGGACTTAACCGCGGCAGATTTACACGGCGCAGATTTGCATGGATCGAAGTTGAAAAACGTCAATTTGCAATACGCCAACCTGCACGGAGCGGATTTACGTAGCGTCGATCTTCAGGGCGCAGACTTGCACGGAGCCGATTTGCACGGTGCGAATTTGCACGATGCAAGTCTGCATGATGCCAATTTGAGTCGAGCCAATTTGAGTAGAGCAAACCTGACTCGAGCCAACCTGACATCTGCAAATTTGACTTCCGCCAACATGCACGCGACCAATCTCACTGCCTCTGATTTGAACGCGGCTCGCCTCAATGCTGCTCAACTGACCGATGCCCATCTTGCCGATGTCCATCTCAAGGCCGCTGACTTGACGGCCGCAAACTTGACAGGAGCAAACATGAGCGGTGCAGATCTAACCAGTGCCACCATACGGGCGACGAACCTGACAGGAACCGTATTGGAAAACGCGACGATGCCGGATGGCTCAATACATAGCTAGTGATGAATTCGACCGCCAACCCGTCAGAATGTAGGTAGTGACTACGGTTGTTGAATTGCCAACACAGGTTGATTTATCGATAACTGGAATGTCGTGCAATGCGTGTGCAATTTCCATCGAAAAAGGATTGAACAAACTCACCGGGGTCGAGGCAACGGTCAACTTTGCCGCAGAATCGGCACGGGTGACGTACAACCCCGATTTAACCGAGACATCGGAGTTGCTCACCGCCGTGTCGTCCCTCGGTTATGGTGCGCGCCTTCTTGAGGACACGACCCCAGACATGTTGGATGCTGAAGCCAACGAGCGTGTCGCAATGCTTAAAGTTCGCCTCGTTGTTTGCGCGATTCTCGGATTCCCGGTCGCAGTGATGTCGATGACATCGCTCGCCCAGTTCAACAACTGGCAGTGGGTTGCGCTCACGCTGGCAATACCTGTCGTGACGTGGGGCGCGTGGCCATTTCATCATGCCGCACTGCTGAATTTGCGTCATCGGACGACAACAATGGACACGCTCATTTCACTTGGCGTGGTTGCCTCAACCGCGTGGTCAGTCTGGGCGTTGGTCTGGGGTGGTGCGGCAGATTCAGGTCACGGAGCCGTCGCAATGAACGACGAATCCGTGCACATTTATCTCGAAGTTGCGGTGGCGCTGACTGTGTTTATTCTCGCCGGTCGATACTTCGAGGCTCGCGCAAAACGACGGGCTGGCGATGCGTTGCGGTCGCTTCTCGCACTCGGAGCGCGACACGCCACGATTATCCGCGACGGTCAAGAAATTGTGGTCGACGCAGGTTTGATCGAGGTCGGCGACCTGATTGTGGTTCGCCCGGGCGAGATTATTGCAGCCGATGGAATTGTCGAAGAGGGATCCTCAAGCGTCGACGCATCGATGCTGACCGGCGAGAGCGTTCCCGTTGATGTTGCCGTAGGGGCAAAGGTGACGGGAACCACCGTGAATTTGACCGGGCGACTAGTTGTGCGTGCCAACAGGGTTGGAAGCGAGTCAACATTTGCTCAGATGACCAAACTCGTGCGTGACGCGCAGAGCACGAAGGCGCCTGTGCAGAAACTCGCCGATCGGGTGAGCAGCGTGTTCGTGCCGTCGGTAATTGCTTTGTCATTGGTCACATTTATTGGTTGGTATGTGTTTGGTACTGGCACAGACCACGTAACGAACGCGTTTACGGCGGCCGTTGCGGTCTTGATAATTGCCTGTCCCTGCGCTCTTGGATTGGCCACGCCGACCGCACTAATGGTTGGCACCGGTCGCGCGGCACAGATGGGGATCGTCATCAAGGGTGTGGATGTTTTGCAAAGTACCCGTCGCATAGACACAGTGGTGTTTGACAAAACCGGCACCGTGACGAGTGGAGTCATGCAACTTGTCTCTGTGGCATGTGGTCGAGATATGTCACGTCAAGAAATTCTGAAATTTGCCGGAGCATTGGAACACGCCAGCGAGCATCCAATCGCCAGGGCAATTTCGTTGGCGGCCCAAAAGGAACTTGGTTCGTTGCTACCCGTGGCCCAATTCGAATCTCGGGCCGGCCTTGGCACCGTTGGCGTGGTCGATGGCCATCGCGTAATGGTCGGCGGCGAGCCGCTGTTTTCATCGGCCCTTGTGATAATTCCAGTAGAACTTAAAGCAGCCCTCGATCAGGCGCGCAGCGCCGGCAACACCGCGGTGCTCGTAGCAATTGATGGTCGGGTACAGGGTGTATGTGTTGTCGCCGATCAACCGCGGCAACATAGTGCTGTAGCAATCGCCGAATTGCGTCAACTGGGTTTACGACCGGTTTTGCTCACCGGCGACAATCGAGCGACGGCTATCGCGGTCGCCGAGCAGGTGGGTATAGACACGGACGACCAGCACGTCATCGCCGGAGTGTTGCCCGCGGAGAAAGTAAAAGTAGTTGCAGATTTACAGGAGCGCGGATACGCGGTAGCCATGGTCGGCGACGGTGTCAATGACGCCGCCGCGCTTGCTCAAGCCGATGTTGGTATTGCTATGGGAACGGGCACCGATGTGGCGATGAATGCCAGCGACCTGACAATTGTCAGTGGGGATTTGCGGCTTGTTTCTGATGCGATTCTGTTGTCACGTGCAACGTTGCGAACAATTAGCGCAAATGTCTTCTGGGCATTTGCCTACAACACGTTGGCGATTCCACTTGCCGCCCTCGGCTACATGAATCCGATGTGGGCCGGCTTGGCCATGGCATTCTCGAGCGTGTTCGTTGTTAGCAATAGTTTGCGTTTGCGAAGCGCCAAACTCACGCAACGCACAGCGTTCGTGCACGCAACTCGGTAATTCCTTCCTTGCGCCAGGTTCGGACCGTTCGGATTGCCACTCCGTAATCGGCTGCAACTAACTCGAACGAATCACCGTTGGCAAGGCGCTTCAAGACCTCAAGTCGCTTTTGCGTCATGCCGTTTTTGTCTGCCTCGTAGAGCAAGCGCGATAGTTCATCCGATGCAGAACTTTCTGCCTGCGGCTGGGCAAGTCGCTCAAGTTCGTCGGCCGGTTTCATGTCGATGGTCACCGTACGCTTTCGAGAATTGCGCACAAATGCAAAGTATTCCGCATCTCTGACAAGGTTGGCGGCAACTTTGGCGGGACGCCGGCCCACCGGATACGTACGAATGAGTTCCCATGCATGTGACAGCGTTTCGGTAAGGGCCTCGTCGATTCCGCCGCGAATGATTCGACCCCGCCGACGGGCTATCGCCAGCAGTGGAGGAAGGATTCGCTGCAACACAATTCGGGCGGCAAGCTCATCGTGAGCCGCCCTCGTGACGAGTAGTAACAAATATTTGTCGCCGTTGGAATCGGTAGTCCCCGTACCAAACCCAGCGCGAACAAGTACCTCGTCGAGTTCGGCGATGGGGGTTCCGGGAAGTCCCCATCCATTGATCTGCTGCAAATTTCGGTTCCGCGTGTTCATCATCGACCATTCCTCAACGAGGTGTCGAATGACGGGCAGGTGAGCGGTTGGATGTTGGATTTTGCATTGCTGCAACGCGGTGTGGTTGGTCATAGACAGAATCATCCGCATTCGGCTCACTGGATCGCCGACCACTGGTCTCACCGCTACTCTCACCAGACAAAAATTGTCGTCTACACTCTGCGACTATGCGAGTCACACTTCCCTCAGGAACCGTTGCAGAGGTCGACAAATCAATTTCGTCGCCGACCATGGGACTGGTGATTGCCCCAGACATTTTTGGACTGAGGCAAGTATTCGATGATCTGGTTGCTCGATTGGCAAGCCAGTGGAATATGGTGGTGGCCGCCGTGGACCCCTTTCCGGGTCGACAGTTGTCGGCCGATATTCAGGAACGTTTTGCCATCGTTGCCGGGATCGACGATGACGCACATCTCAATGATCTTGTTCAAGCCGCCGATCTGTTGGGTACTCCGCGGGTTGGCCTAATCGGATTTTGCATGGGCGGAATGTATTGCTTCAAGTCGGCAAGAAGTGACCGGTTTGCCAGAATTGCAAGTTTCTATGGCATGGTCCGTGTACAGGAAGCTTGGCGAAGTCCGACACAGGGCGAGCCCCTAGCCATGTTGCGCGCCGGCCACGCCGATCGAGTGATGGCGGTGATTGGAAATCGCGACCCCTACACGCCGGATGCCGATGTCGCAGAGTTGCGCAGCGTGGGCGTAACCGTTCATGAATACCCTGAGGCCGAGCATGGATTTGCCCACGATCCGGCGAGACCGTCGCATCGACCAGAAGATGCCGCTGACGCATTTGCCAAGGCCAAGAGTTGGTTGCTTGGAGAGGGTTAGTTAGCTAGAGCGAACCGACAGTCGTTGGCGCATCAAGATCTTGTAGTGACGATCACGCTGTTCGAGCCAACCGAGGCGAATGAAACTGGCAATCGCCTTGTTCACTCGTTCCCGCGAGGCCCCGACCATTCCAGCAAGTTCTTCCTGGGTAACCGGCAACAGGAATTCATCCTCGCCATTAGATAGTTCGAGAAGACGTTTTGCCGTGCGTCCCGTGACATCAAGAAATACGCTGTCGGCGAAAACTTCGTCCATAACACGAAGTCGAGCGGCGAGCATTTTGGTGACGCCCCAAAGCATGCTTGGGGTAGTTTGAATTTGCTCCAAAATTGGCGCGTATGGAATGCGCAAGACCGACGATGGTTCGATTGCCCGTGCCATTGCGCTGCGCAAACCGTTGTCGAGCATTCCAAGTTCGCCCCAGAGATCACCAGCTTCCATCAACGCAATCATGCCTTCGCGACTGTCGAGTGGCTTGTTACCAACTGTAATGGCGATCCGACCGCTAATCACGACGAAAAGCGAATCCGGAACGTCACCTTTGTCAAACAGGACATCGCCCCGCTGAAGGTTTTGGACCAGTGCATGTGCAGTGATTTTGTGCAGCACTTCCAACGATGCGTCCGCAAAGAGTTCTGTTCGCAGGAGAAGATCCTCATGTGTCATGCAGATAATGACGGTACTACCCTAAATGAACATGACAACCGCGACGGACGAAAATGTTTGGACCGTGGTTGTCGCGGCGGGTTCCGGAACTCGATTTGGTGGAGCCAAGCAGTTCGAACTGGTTGGTGATCGTCGGGTAGTCGATTGGTCGACAACAGCCGCGCGTTCTGTAAGCAACGGGATAGTTGTCGTCGTGCCAGAGGCGTATGCCGAACGTGAACGTGGAATCACCGGCGGATCGACGAGAAGTGCGTCTGTGCGTTGTGGCCTTGCTGCGGTTCCGGCCGAGGCGACGATCATCTGTGTTCATGATGCTGCCAGACCGTTTGCCAGTGAACAACTGTTCCGCGAAGTAGTTGCCGCAATCCACAATGGAGCCGACGGTGCTGTGCCCGCATTGGCCGTTGTCGACACGATCAAGCAAATTGATGCTCACAATGTCGTGGTTGCCACTCCAAGTCGGGCGAGTTTGGTTGCGGTCCAAACGCCGCAGGCATTTAGGGCATCCGTGTTGCGCGAAGCTCACTCGGTAAACCCCGAAGGCACAGACGATGCGGCCTTGGTCGAAGCGTTGGGTAAACGAGTTGTTGTCATTCCTGGCGAGTCACTGAACCGAAAGATTACGACAATGGCAGACCTGCAATGGGCTCGTGCGGCAGCACGTGGCGAAGTGTAAGGATTCGCAAATGGTGGGTTCCGTTCGGGTCGGTCAAGGTTTTGATGTTCATCGATTTACGCAAGCGGAAGATTCAGAGCGGCCACTCGTACTTGGAGGAGTCAATTTCCCTGGGGAGCGAGGGCTTGATGGTCATAGCGACGCCGATGTCATCGCTCATGCTGTTGCGGAAAGCTTGCTGGGAGCCGCAGCGCTTGGAGATATCGGCGAGCACTTTCCGGACACCGATCCACGGTGGAAAGACGCTGACTCCATACTTCTCCTTAAGCACGTTGCCCAGTTGGTGCACTCTGCCGGATACGAAATTGGCAATGTCGATTGCAGCGTGATCTGCGAGCAACCAAAACTGGCTCCACATCGGACGCTGATGCAACAGCGACTAAGTGATGCGGTCGGCGCATCGGTCACGGTTAAAGGTCGGCGTGCGGAAGGACTTGGCTCACTCGGACGTGGTGAAGGAATCGCTTGCTGGGCGGTGGCGGTTGTGTTCCAAATTGGTGGTCGAACATAGTGGTTCGACATAAACGACCGGTAGCGCGAAAGCAACAAGGAATCCGTGGTGTCGACCGGGCCCGCACGGCAACGACCAAGGATCATGGTCTTGGCGGGACTCAGATCGAAGGTCGACAGGCGGTGCGCGAATTGCTCATTGCGGGTAAGCGAAGGGTCATCGAGATTTGGATCTCTGATGATTTGGACGACAATCCGGTAATCGATGACATCGTCGATCTGGCTGCCGATCGAAGGGTACCGGTTCGCAAAGTGAGACGAAATGAAATTGAGCGCGAAGCGCGCAGCGAAGCACCACAAGGAATTCTGGCAAAAGCCGAACCAATCGAAGATGCCGATTTGGCAATGTTGCTTCGCGACAGCGCAAAGCCGCAGTTTTTTGTAGCCGTCGATGGCGTTACAGATCCGGGAAATCTCGGCGCAATCTTGCGTAGCTGTGACGGCGCAGGAGTGACCGCTGTAGTTCTACCGCGGCATCGCGCGGTGCACGTCACACCAACTACAGCAAAAGCGTCCGCTGGTGCCGTCGAATATTTACCGATATCCGTAGTGGGCGGTTTGCCAACCGCGTTGAAGCAAATGAAAGACGCGGGGGTGTGGGTGATTGGTCTGCACGATGCTGCAGAGCGAAGCGTTTTTGACATGGGATCGCTTGCCAAGGAATCGGTGTGCATCGTTCTTGGTGCGGAAGGTGCAGGTCTGTCGCGACTTGTGCGCGAACGTTGTGACATGTTGGTGAGTATTCCGATGTTTGGTGCGTTGTCGTCGCTCAATGTTTCTGTTGCTGCGGCCTTGGCGACGTATGAAGTTGTACGTGCGCGTCGTGGCGTAACTTCCGAGTGATTGTGGAGCGCTCGGCCTACGATATGGGTCGCACCTCATCGTGCACGCCGGGTTAGCTCAGTGGTAGAGCAACGCACTTGTAATGCGTAGGTCCTCAGTTC